>NZ_JBVIPD010000024.1:0-139255 GCF_055578235.1 Streptomyces sp. NPDC033136 | reverse complement strand
GCCCGGTTACATTCCGAACCCGGAAGCTAAGCCTTACAGCGCCGATGGTACTGCAGGGGGGACCCTGTGGGAGAGTAGGACGCCGCCGAACAATTCTTGAATGGGTTGGACCCCGAACTTCGGTTCAGGGTCCAACCCTTTTTTGTTGCCGGTCACTTGAAGTTCACGTTGCGCGGCCAGCATCCACTGCATGGGTACTGCTGCAATGCTCAGGGCCGCCGGTGTCGGACTCGGTGACGAGGTCGTCGTGCCGGCCTTCGGGAACGTCGAAGTAGCCGAGGCCGTGGCCATGGCCGGGGCCATGCCGGTGTTCGCCGACATAGATCCTGTCACCTACTGCCTGGACGCCGCCGCTGTGGAGGCGGCGGTGACTCCGCGGACCGCTGCCGTGGTCGTCGTGCACCGCTTCGGGCGGCTTGCCGACCTGGCGCGGCTGCACCAGGTGGGCCAGCGGCGCGGGCTGCTCGTGCTGGAACAGGGGGAGTCCGAGGCGCCGTACGACGAGACAGCCCAGCGCAGGGCGCGGGCGGCCTATCTCGATGCGAAGTTGAGGGGCGTGCGGACGCCGGACGACGGTGACGGGCAAACCTATCAGCAGTACGTCGTACGGGTTCCGGGCAATGGGCGACCCGACCGGGACGCCTTCGCGCGGGCCGTGCGGGCCAAGGGAGTTGAGTGCCGGGTGCCGGTGAAGACCCCCGTGCACCGACTGCCCGAATACCGGCGTTGTGTTTCTCTTCCGGAGACCGAGCGAGCCGCTGACGAGACGCTCGCGCTGCCGGTGGACGCGACGCTGACCAAGCGGGACATGCAGCGGATCGTGTCTGCTTGTAATGCGCTGGGAGGGCTTCGCCAGCCCGCCTTCTGACGTGGTTGGGAGCACGGGTCTGTTCGGGGTATGATCTATTCCGTCGCCGCGGGGGAAACTCCGCAAAGCGACAGGCCCCTATAGCTCAGTCGGTAGAGCGTCTCCATGGTAAGGAGAAGGTCAACGGTTCGATTCCGTTTGGGGGCTCCAGCAGAAAAGGCCCCACCCTCACGGGTGGGGCCTTTTTCGTTGCCCTAGTCCTTGTGGAGGCCCGGCACACGCATGGCCAGGATCGCCATATCGTCGGACGGGGCGTCCGACGCGAAGCGTTCCACCGCCCGCATGATGCGGGCGGCGACCGCGCCGGCCGTGAGACCCGTGCAGGTCGTGAGCACGTCGGCGAGGCCGTCGTCGCCCAGCATGCGGGCGCCCTCACGGCGTTCGGTGACGCCGTCCGTGACGCACAGCAGGACATCGCCCGGGTCGAGGGTGACCGTCTGCTCGTACAGCTCCAGGTCCTCGATGACGCCGAGCAGCGGCTGGGGTTCGGCGGCCGGCTCGACCGTACCGTCCTGGCGCAGGCGGAGCGGAAGCGGGTGGCCGGCGCAGACGACCTTCAGTTCGGCGCTGCCGTCCTCCTGAGGGCGCATCTCGCCGTAGAGGAGGGTGAGGAAGCGGCTGCGGGCGCCTTCGTCGAGGATCGCGGAGTTCAGACGCTCCAGGACGGCCGGGCCGCTGAGGCCCTCGCGGGCGAGGAGGCGCAGGGCGTGGCGGGCCAGGCCCGTGACCGCGGCCGCGTTGGGCCCCGTACCGCAGACGTCGCCGATGGCGAAGCCGTAGGCGCCGTCGTGGATGGGGAAGACGTCGTAGAAGTCGCCGCCGACCTCGTTGCCCTCGCCGGCGGCGCGGTAGATGACCTCGACCTCGACGCCGGCGATGTCGGGGAGCTCCGGGGGCAGGAGGCTGCGCTGGAGGGACTGGCTGATCGCTGTGCGCTCCGAGTAGAGGCGGGCGTTGTCCAGGGCCAGGGCGGCTCGGCGGGAGAGGTCCTCGGCGAGTTCCAGGATCTCCTGGCGGAAGTGTTCGTCGGTCGGCTTGCCCAGGGTGAGCATGCCGATGACGCGGTTGCGGGCGACCAGCGGGAGGACGACGGTCTCGCCGCCGACGGCGGAGGCGGTGGCGAGGGTCGGGGCAATGCCCGGCGTGACCTGGCGGGTCGGGCCGCCACTGAGACCGAGGCTGCGCATGGAGCTGCGCAGGGCCGCCTGGTGGGCCATCTCGCCGGGGGCCGTCCAGACGCGGGCGCCGGGGGTGGGGACCGGGTCTGGCGGGGGAACCTTCGACAGCAGGGACTTGATGCCGTCGATGAGCTCCTCGTCCTCGTGCAGGACGTAGGAGAGGTAGGGCTCGGAGGCCTGGTCGGCGATGGTGTAGACGGCACACCAGGTGGCGAGGGTCGGGACCGTCATCTGGGCCATCAGCGCCAGGGTCTGGTCGCGGTCCAGGGTGCCGGCCAGGAGGTCGGAGGCCTCGACCAGGAAGCTGAGGGAACCGCGGCGCAGGCGTTCGAGTTCACCCAGACGGGCGGATTCGACGGCGAGGGCGATGCGGTCGGCGGCGAACTGGAGGCGCAGGGCCTCCTCGTTGGAGTATCTGCCGGGCGCCTCGGCGGCGACGCCGAGGGAGCCGGTGAGGCGGCCCTCGACCTTCAGGGGGACCGTGACGACCGAGCGCATGCCCGTGCCGTTCAGCAGGGGCACCGCGCCGGAGACCGCCGTCAGGTCCTCGTGGACCGCCGGCATGCGGGCCGAGCCGTAGCGGCCGGTGCCCGCCTCGACGGGGACGCGCGCGAAGCGCTGGCGGGCGGAGGGCAGGCCGGTGGAGGCGCGGACCTCCAGCTCCGTCTCGTCGTCGGTGGCCAGCAGGAGGAAGGCCGAGTCGCCGTCGAGCATGTCGCGTGCGCGTTCGACCGTGCGCTGGAGGAGACCGTCGAGGTCGTCCGGGGCGGGGGAGCCGATGAACACCTCGAAGGGGTCGGTGCTCTGGCCTTCGGAGTTGGTCGAGGTGTCGGAGGCGGGGACGCGCAGGGGCGTCTGCAGAACGGCCCGTTCGTGGTCCCGTACCAGGAGGCACACGGTTGACGGTTCGCCGCCGGTGTCCCGGACGCGCAGGTGAGAGGCGTAGACGGGGGTGACGCGGCCGCTGGCATCGCGGATGCCGTAGCTGCCCTCCCAGCGGGAGAGGCGCAGTGCCTCGGCGATGCCGGTGCTGGTGCCCGGGGTGTGCGGCCAGGCCGCGAGGTCGGTCAGGGGCTTGCCGGTGACCTGCTCGGCCGGGTAGCCGAAGAGTTCCTCGGAGTCCTCGTTCCAGGCGCTGATGTGGCCGGTGCGGTCGATCTGGATGACGGCCACGCGGACGCGGCCGTCGGCGAGGGGGAGCAGGTCGGCAGGGAGGGCGGGGCCGGCCGCGCGGGTGCCCACCGAGCGTGCGGGAAGGTCGAGCCGGAACCAGACGGTCTTGTGGGTGGGGGTGTACTCGACGCCCCAGCGGCCGGCGAGGGCCGCGCAGAGCTGGAGGCCGCGGCCGCCCTCGCGGTCGGGGCTGCCCATGTTGACCGCTGTGCCCTGGAGGGGGATCTCGCGCTCGGGATACCGGTCGGCGACCTCGATGCGCGCGCCCTCGTCGCTGCGCAGGCAGAGCACGTCGGCGGAGGTGCCGGCGTGGACCACGGCGTTGGTCACCAGTTCGCTGGTGAGAACCACGGCGTCGTCGACGATGTCGGCGAAGCCCCAGCCCTGGAGGGTGTCGCGAACGAAGGAGCGGGCGCTCGCGACAGATCGCCCGACGGGCTCGAAACTGGCGGCCGCGCGCGCGGTGATCACAGAACTCCTCGACCGGTTCTCGACGTGCTGGGCTGTGTGGCCGGCCGGCTCGCGCCGCTGTTGCGGCAGGCCACCCGTCGGCCGGGGGTCCGGGGGCTGTCCCCCCGGGATCAGTCCGGTGGTCATGTGTGCGGCCGCCCTCCGATGCCCGCTCGTCTTCGTGCCACCGCCCAGGCCGGACGGACCGGCGTGGCTGGACAGCCGGATGCAAGGTTACTTACCTTCGCGGTCCATGCGGATGCCGGTCTGCAGTGTTTCCGTCCGGAGGCTGTGCGGACGGTGTGCGAAGCTGCCGAACTGTTATGGCCTGGTTCGGCCGGGGTGAAACACTGGGCAAGCTTCGGGTGAAGGTCCGGGCAGGCTGAGTGGCCGAGGCGTGCGGCGGGCAGCAGCCCCCTGTAATCGGCCTGGTATGCAGGGCACAGAATACGCAGTAGTAACCGGTACGCCGAGAGTGGAACCCGAGCACAGCAGTGACGGTCGACCCCTGCGGGAGGGACACAGTGGAGTCTGGCGCAGCGACGCGTGGAACGAAGACGCGCGCGAAGGGCGGACAGTCCCCGAGTAACCAGGGAAAAACGCGCAACGGCACCACCGAGGTGGATACGGCGGCCCTGAACCGTCTGATGGCGGCCCTGGTGTCCATGCGGGACGGGAATTTCCGCAAGCGGCTCACGGTGTCCGGGGACGGCGTGATGTCGGAGATCGCGGCGGTCTTCAACGAGGTGGCCGACCGGAATCTGCATCTGACGGGTGAGCTGTCGCGGGTGCGGCGGATGGTGGGCCGTGAGGGCAAACTGACCGAGCGGCTGGAGACGGGCGCCTGCGAGGGTTCCTGGGCGACCGCGATCGACAACTCGAATGCCCTGGTGGACGACCTGGTGCGGCCGGTTTCCGAGGTCAGCCGGGTGCTGTCCGCGGTGGCCGAGGGGGATCTGTCGCCGCGGATGGAGTTGCGGACGCAGGTGCCGGAGGGGAACGGTCAGCCGCTGCGCGGCGAGTTCCTGAAGGTCGGGCGGACCGTCAACAACCTGGTCGACCAGCTGTCGACGTTCACCGACGAGGTCACGCGGGTGGCCAGCGAGGTGGGCACCGAGGGCAAGCTGGGCGGTCAGGCACGCGTGCGTGGCATGTCGGGTTCGTGGAAGGACCTGACGGACTCCGTCAACACGATGGCGTACCGGTTGACGGCCCAGGTGAGGGACATCGCGCTGGTGACGACGGCGGTCGCCAAGGGTGATCTGTCCCGGAAGGTCACGGTGCACGTGGCCGGCGAGATGCTGGAGCTGAAGAACACCGTCAACACGATGGTGGACCAGCTGTCGGCGTTCTCCTCCGAGGTGACGCGGGTGGCCCGTGAGGTGGGTACCGAGGGCGCGCTGGGCGGTCAGGCGCAGGTGCCCGGGGTGGACGGTGTGTGGAAGGAGCTCACCGATTCCGTGAACACCATGGCCGGGAATCTCACGGCCCAGGTGCGCGGGATCGCTGAGGTGACGACCGCGGTCGCCAACGGTGACCTGTCGCGGAAGGTGACCGTGCCGGCGCGGGGCGAGGTCGCCCAGCTCGCCGAGACGATCAACCAGATGACCGAGACGCTGCGGATCTTCGCGGACGAGGTCACGCGCGTGGCCAACGAGGTCGGGGCCGAGGGGCAACTCGGTGGTCAGGCGAACGTGCCGGGTGCGGCGGGGACGTGGAAGGACCTCACCGATTCGGTGAACACGGTCTTCAGGAATCTGACCACGCAGGTGCGGGACATCGCCGCCGTGACGACGGCGGTGGCCAATGGTGATCTGTCGCAGAAGGTCACGGTCAACGTGGCCGGCGAGATGCTGGAGCTGAAGAACACCGTCAACACGATGGTCGACCAGCTGTCCTCTTTCGGTGCCGAAGTGACGCGTGTGGCGCGGGAGATCGGTGTCGAGGGGGAGCTGGGCGGCCAGGCTCAGGTGCCGGGCGCGGCCGGGACGTGGAAGGACCTGACGGACTCCGTCAACACGGCGTTCCGGAACCTCACCGGTCAGGTGCGGAACATCGCCCAGGTGACGACGGCGGTGGCCAACGGCGATCTGTCGCAGAAGGTCACGGTCGACGTCTCCGGCGAGATGCTCAAGCTGAAGAACACCGTGAACACGATGGTGGACCAGTTGTCGAGCTTCGCCGACCAGGTGACGCGGATGGCCCGGGACGTGGGCACGGAAGGCCGGCTCGGCGGTCAGGCCCGGGTGGACGGCGTGTCGGGCACGTGGAAGGAACTCACCGACTCCGTCAACTCGATGGCCGGCAACCTCACCTCCCAGGTGCGCAACATCGCCCAGGTGACGACGGCGGTGGCCCGGGGTGACCTGTCGCAGAAGATCGACGTCGACGCGCGCGGGGAGATCCTCGAGCTGAAGAACACCATCAACACGATGGTCGACCAGCTCTCGGCCTTCGCCGACCAGGTGACCCGGGTCGCGCGTGAGGTGGGTACGGACGGTCGGTTGGGCGGGCAGGCGCAGGTGCCCGGGGTCGCCGGTGTGTGGCGTGACCTGACGGACTCCGTGAACGGCATGGCCGGCAACCTCACCGCGCAGGTGCGCAACATCGCCCAGGTGGCGACCGCGGTGGCCCGGGGTGACCTGTCCCAGAAGATCACCGTGGACGCGCGCGGGGAGATCCTGGAGCTGAAGAACACCCTGAACACGATGGTGGACCAGCTGTCGTCGTTCGCCCAGGAGGTCACACGTGTGGCCCGTGAGGTGGGTACGGAGGGCATCCTGGGCGGCCAGGCCGAGGTGCAGGGCGTCTCCGGCACCTGGAAGGACCTCACCCAGTCCGTGAACGGCATGGCGAACAACCTGACCATCCAGGTGCGCAACATCGCCGAGGTCACGACCGCGGTCGCCCGGGGCGATCTGTCGAAGAAGATCACCGTCGACGCCAAGGGCGAGATCCTCGAGCTGGTCACGACCGTCAACACGATGGTCGACCAGCTGTCGTCCTTCGCCGAGCAGGTGACCCGGGTGGCCCGTGAGGTGGGCACCGAGGGCATCCTGGGCGGTCAGGCGCACGTGCCGGGTGTCACGGGCATCTGGAAGGACCTGAGCGACAACGTGAACCTGATGGCCAAGAACCTGACCACTCAGGTGCGGAACATCTCCCAGGTCTCGGCTGCGGTCGCCAGCGGTGACCTGACTCGGCAGGTCACCATCGAGGCGCGCGGTGAGGTCGCGCAGCTCGCCGACACCATCAACACGATGGTGAAGACGCTGAGTTCGTTCGCCGAGCAGGTCACCAAGGTGGCCCGTGAGGTGGGCACGGACGGCATCCTCGGCGGCCAGGCGCACGTACCCGGTGTGGCCGGTACGTGGAAGGACCTGACCGAGTCCGTGAACCAGATGGCGTCCAACCTCACCGGCCAGGTGCGCAACATCGCCATGGTGACCACGGCCATCGCCAAGGGTGACCTGACGAAGAAGATCGACATCGACGCGCGCGGCGAGATCCTGGAGCTGAAGACGACCATCAACACGATGGTCGACCAGCTGTCGTCCTTCGCCGAGGAGGTCACCCGGGTCGCCCGCGAGGTGGGCACCGAAGGGCAGCTCGGCGGGCAGGCACGCGTGCGTGACGTCGACGGGACCTGGCGTGACCTGACCGAGTCCGTGAACGAGATGGCCGGGAACCTGACCCGGCAGGTGCGGGCCATCGCGCGCGTGGCGACCGCGGTGACCCGCGGCGACCTGAACCTGAAGATCGACGTGGACGCGTCCGGGGAGATCCAGGAACTCCAGGACTACATCAACAAGATGATCGCCAATCTGCGCGACACCACGATCGCCAACAAGGAGCAGGACTGGCTCAAGGGCAACCTGGCCCGCATCTCCGCGCTGATGCAGGGCCGCCGGGACCTGGAGGACGTGGCCTCGCTGATCATGAGCGAGCTGACGCCGGTGGTCTCGGCGCAGCACGGCGCGTTCTTCCTGGCGATGCCGCTCGTCGACGGCGAGGACATGAACGCCTCGGACGAGGACCAGTACGAGCTGCGCATGCTGGGCTCGTACGGCTACTCGATGGGCTCCATGCCGACGTCGTTCCAGCCCGGTGAGGCGCTGATCGGGACGGCCGCCACGGAGAAGCGCACGATCCTCGTGGAGAACGCGCCCAGCGGCTATCTGAAGATCTCCTCGGGCCTCGGCGAGGCGCCGCCCGCGCAGGTGATCGTGCTGCCGGTGCTGTTCGAGGGGAAGGTGCTCGGCGTCATCGAGCTGGCGTCCTTCACCCCGTTCACGCAGATCCAGAGGGACTTCCTGAACCAGATCGCGGAGATGATCGCGACGAGCGTCAACACCATCTCCGTCAACACCAAGACCGAGCTGCTGCTGGCGCAGTCGCAGGAGCTGACCGAGCAACTGCGCGAGCGCTCGGCCGAGTTGGAACAGCGGCAGAAGGCACTCCAGGCGTCCAACGCCGAACTGGAGGAGAAGGCCGAGCTGCTGGCCCAGCAGAACCGCGACATCGAGGTGAAGAACACCGAGATCGAGGAGGCGCGGCAGGTCCTGGAGGAGCGCGCCGAGCAGCTCGCGGTGTCGATGCGCTACAAGAGCGAGTTCCTGGCGAACATGTCGCACGAGCTGCGTACCCCGCTCAACTCGCTGCTGATCCTGGCCAAGCTGCTCGCCGACAACGCCGAGGGGAACCTCTCCCCGAAGCAGGTGGAGTTCGCCGAGACGATCCACGGGGCCGGTTCCGACCTGCTCCAGCTCATCAACGACATCCTCGACCTGTCGAAGGTCGAGGCGGGCAAGATGGACGTCTCCCCGACGCGGATCGCGCTCGTCCAGCTCGTGGACTACGTGGAGGCCACCTTCCGTCCGCTGACCGCGGAGAAGGGCCTGGACCTGTCCGTGCGGGTCTCGCCGGAGCTGCCCGCCACGCTGCACACCGACGAGCAGCGGCTGCTGCAGGTGCTGCGCAACCTGCTGTCGAACGCGGTGAAGTTCACCGACTCGGGCTCGGTGGAGCTGGTCATCAGGCCGGCGCGGGACGACGTGCCGCAGAAGATCCGGGAGCAGCTGCTGGAGACGGGCTCGCTGACCGACCCGGACGCCGAGCTGATCGCGTTCTCCGTGACGGACACGGGGATCGGTATCGCGTCCAGCAAGATGCGGGTGATCTTCGAGGCGTTCAAGCAGGCCGACGGTACGACCAGCCGCAAGTACGGCGGCACGGGCCTCGGGCTGTCCATCTCGCGGGAGATCGCCCAGCTGCTCGGCGGTGAGATCCACGCGCAGAGCGAGACGGGCCGCGGCTCGACGTTCACGCTGTACCTGCCCCTTCACCCCAGTGAGCTGCCGCCGCAGGGCTACCAGCAGCAGCTGCCCGCCCTGGAGGCCGGTGACCTGGTCGCGTCGTCGCCCGGCCTGTCCGACGCGGAGGTCGAGCCGCCGGCCGAGGTGAAGTCGTACCGCGAGACGCAGAACGGTCCGGCCGCCCTGTTCCGGCGGCGCCGCCGGATGCCCGAGCTGGAGCAGCGCCCCCCGCAACCGGAGCAGTGGACGCCCGCGGAGCAGGAGACGACGCCGAAGCCCCAGCGGGGCATCCGCTTCGGCGGCCAGAAGGTGTTGATCGTCGACGACGACATCCGCAACGTCTTCGCCCTGACCAGCGTCCTGGAGCAGCACGGCCTGTCCGTGCTGTACGCCGAGAACGGCCGGGAGGGCATCGAGGTCCTGGAGCAGCACGAGGACGTGGCGGTCGTGCTGATGGACATCATGATGCCCGAGATGGACGGGTACGCGACGACCACGGCGATCCGCAGGATGCCGCAGTTCGCCGGACTGCCGATCATCGCGCTGACCGCGAAGGCGATGAAGGGCGACCGGGAGAAGGCGATCGAGTCGGGCGCCTCCGACTACGTGACAAAGCCGGTCGACCCCGATCACCTGCTGACGGTGATGGATCAGTGGATGCGAGGGGAATGAGGGGACGTTGGGCAGTCGCGCGAGCATGACGGGAAGGTTCGGTGTTCACGCGGAGTCGCCGACTCGGTGTGTGCATAGTCGTGTAGAAGTACAAGATCCGGGGAACCTTCTGGTCTCCTGCTGCGTTTCTGCTACGTGCACAGTGACATCACGGTGACAGGGTGTGGCGACGGGCGGGGTGCGGCTACGATGACCGGCACAAGGACGGGCGACGCAAGGGAGTCGCCCCCTGGGGCGGCACCCACCGGTGCTTCCACAGGTCCTGCGGACAGGGGAGGCCCCAAGCCGGGGCGAGGAGGGCGGGCCATGGTGCAGAAGGCCAAGATCCTCCTGGTCGATGACCGGCCGGAGAATCTGCTGGCGCTGGAGGCGATCCTCTCTGCGCTCGATCAGACGCTGGTGCGGGCATCGTCCGGGGAGGAAGCGCTCAAAGCGCTGCTCACGGACGACTTCGCGGTCATCCTGCTGGATGTCCAGATGCCGGGTATGGACGGCTTCGAAACGGCCGCGCACATCAAGCGGCGCGAGCGGACCCGGGACATCCCGATCATCTTCCTCACGGCGATCAACCACGGCCCGCACCACACCTTCCGGGGCTACGCGGCAGGTGCGGTCGACTACATCTCCAAGCCGTTCGACCCGTGGGTGCTGCGTGCGAAGGTCTCCGTCTTCGTCGAGCTTTACATGAAGAACTGCCAGCTGCGTGAACAGGCGTCGCTGCTGCGGCTCCAGTTGGAGGGCGGCGGCAAGGACACGGGCGGCGAGGCCAAGGAGTCGGCCGGGCTGCTGGCGGAGCTCTCCGCGCGGCTCGCGGCCGTCGAGGAGCAGGCCGAAGCGCTGACCAAGCAGCTCAACGACGAGTCGACGGACGCCGCCGCGGTGGCCACGGCGGCCCATCTGGAGCGCAAGCTCACGGGGTTGCGGCGGGCGCTGGACGCGCTGGAGCCGGGCACCGGAAGCGCTTCCTCGGTGTCCTCGCAGAACTGAGGCTCGCGCAGGCGAGGTTGCCCGCCCATGACCGCGCGTCAGTTCCGCGCCTCTTTCGGGGCGACACGAACGGGTGAAGCGGCAGGCACACGTGTCACCCGTCGCCTCCACCGGTAACCTCACACTCATGGCCTCACGTCCCTCCGCAGCCAAGAAGCCGCCGGCGAAGAAGGCGGCCGCTTCCGCGAAGGCCCCGGCGAAGAAGGCCGCTGCCAAAAAGGCTCCCGCGAAGAAGGCGCCCGCCAGGAAGGCCGCGGCCAAGAAGGCCGCGCCCAAACCGGCCCCCAGCCCGACCGGTGGCATCTACCGGCTCGTGCGCGCCGTGTGGCTCGGCGTGGCGCACGCCGTCGGCGCCGTGTTCCGCGGCATAGGGCAGGGCGCCAAGAACCTCGACCCGGCCCACCGCAAGGACGGTATCGCCCTGCTGCTGCTCGGCATCGCGCTGATCGTCGCCGCAGGCACCTGGGCCGACCTGAAGGGCCCCGTGGGCGACCTGGTCGAGATCCTGGTGACCGGCGCCTTCGGCCGGCTCGACCTGCTCGTGCCGATCCTGCTCGCGGTCATCGCCGTGCGGTTCATCCGCCACCCGGAGAAGCCCGAGGCCAACGGACGCATCGTCATCGGTCTGTCCGCGCTCGTGATCGGCGTGCTCGGCCAGGTGCACATCGCCTGCGGCTCGCCCGCGCGCGGGGACGGCATGCAGGCCATACGGGACGCCGGCGGCCTCATCGGCTGGGCCATGGCGACGCCGCTGTCGTACGCCATGGGCGAGGTGCTCGCCGTACCGCTGCTGGTGCTGCTGACGATCTTCGGTCTGCTGGTCGTCACGGCCACCCCGGTCAACGCCATCCCGCAGCGGCTGCGGCTGCTCGGCGTGCGGCTCGGGATCGTCCGCGACCCGGCCGAGGACGAGTTCGGCTTCGGCGAGGACGACGAGCGCTACGACGAACAGTGGCGGGAGGCGCTGCCCGCGCGTCCGCGCGGCAGGCGTACGCCGGCGCCCGCCGCGTACGACCCCGACAGCGCCGAGCAGGAGGCCCTCTCGCGGCGCCGGGGCCGTCCCCGGCGGTCGGCCGTGCCGCAGCCCGACATGGACCGGCCCAGGGACGCCGTGGATGTCGCCGCGGCGGCCGCCGCGGCGCTCGACGGCGCCGTCCTGCACGGAATGCCGCCCTCGCCGATCGTCGCCGACCTCACCCAGGGCGTGCGGGTGGGCGACCAGGAGGCGACCACGCCGACGCCCGTTCCGGCAGCCCGGCCACGGCAGGACAAGCCGCAGCAGGACAAGCCGCAGCAGGACAAGCTCCAGCAGGACAAGCCCGAGCAGGAGAAGCCGAAGGCGGGCGTCCGCGACCTCACCAAGTCCCCGCCTGCCAAACCCCGCGACCTGCCCCCACGTGCGGAACAGCTCCAGCTGTCCGGCGACATCACGTACTCCCTGCCGTCCCTCGACCTCCTCACGCGCGGAGGCCCCGGCAAGGCCCGCAGCGCCGCCAACGACGCCATAGTCGCCGCGCTGACCAACGTCTTCACCGAGTTCAAGGTGGACGCCACCGTCACCGGCTTCACGCGGGGGCCGACGGTCACGCGCTACGAGATCGAGCTCGGCCCCGCCGTGAAGGTCGAGCGGATCACCGCGCTGGCCAAGAACATCGCCTACGCCGTCGCCAGTCCGGACGTGCGGATCATCAGCCCCATCCCCGGCAAGTCCGCGGTGGGCATCGAGATCCCGAACACCGACCGGGAGATGGTGAACCTCGGCGACGTCCTGCGCCTCGCGGAGTCCGCGGAGGACGACGACCCGATGCTGGTCGCGTTCGGCAAGGACGTCGAGGGCGGCTACGTCATGCACTCACTGGCGAAGATGCCGCACATGCTGGTCGCCGGCGCCACCGGCTCCGGCAAGTCGTCCTGCATCAACTGCCTGATCACCTCGATCATGATGCGGGCGACCCCCGAGGACGTCCGGATGATCCTCGTCGACCCCAAGCGGGTCGAGCTCACCGCCTACGAGGGCATCCCGCACCTGATCACGCCGATCATCACCAACCCCAAGCGGGCCGCCGAGGCCCTCCAGTGGGTCGTCCGCGAGATGGACCTGCGCTACGACGACCTGGCCGCCTACGGCTACCGGCACATCGACGACTTCAACCGGGCCGTGCGCGAGGGCAAGGTCAAGCCGCCCGAGGGCAGTGAGCGCGAGCTCCAGCCGTACCCGTACCTGCTGGTCATCGTCGATGAGCTCGCCGACCTGATGATGGTGGCGCCACGGGACGTCGAGGACGCGATCGTGCGCATCACGCAGCTCGCGCGCGCGGCCGGCATCCACCTGGTGCTCGCCACGCAGCGGCCCTCGGTGGACGTCGTCACGGGTCTCATCAAGGCGAACGTGCCGTCGCGGCTGGCCTTCGCCACCTCCTCGCTCGCCGACTCGCGGGTCATCCTCGACCAGCCGGGCGCCGAGAAGCTCATCGGCAAGGGTGACGGGCTGTTCCTGCCGATGGGGGCCAATAAGCCCACCCGTATGCAGGGCGCCTTCGTCACCGAGGAGGAGATCGCGGGCGTCGTCCAGCACTGCAAGGACCAGATGGCGCCCGTTTTCCGGGACGACGTGACCGTCGGGACCAAGCAGAAGAAGGAGATCGACGAGGACATCGGCGACGACCTCGACCTGCTGTGCCAGGCGGCCGAGCTGGTCGTCTCCACGCAGTTCGGGTCGACGTCCATGCTCCAGCGCAAACTGCGCGTCGGCTTCGCCAAGGCCGGGCGGCTGATGGACCTCATGGAGTCCCGGAACATCGTCGGACCGAGCGAGGGTTCGAAGGCTCGTGACGTTCTTGTGAAGCCTGATGAGCTGGATGGCGTGCTCGCCGTGATCCGGGGGGAGTCTGAAGGGTAGGGAAACGGGACACGGTGGTCGCCGCGCGTGGCGTGCAGGGCGATCGGGTGTCCGGATGTGTCCGGATCGTGACCCACCCGTAAGGATCATCGAGCAACCGTTTCCCTGCGGCGTAGGTCAAGTTGAGGGAAGTGCGAAGCAATGACCCCACCATCGGAATGTCGGGCCATTCCGATGGCGTACAAAGTGCCACCGCCCGGTTGCCCCACCCTTTTGTACCCCCCCTAGACTGAACCTCCAGCACAGGCGGCTACACGCTCGAAAGGCGCCCCCGTGTCCATCGGCAACTCCCCTGAAGACGAGCGTCCGTTCGAAGACGAGCGCGTCGAAGCAGACCACGAGGAAGCCCGCCCCTCCATCGGCCGTGCCCTGCAGCAGGCTCGTATCGCCGCCGGGCTGACCGCCGACGACGTCAGTAGCGCCACCCGGGTCCGTATGAACATCGTGCACGCGATCGAGGCGGACGACTTCACCTCCTGCGGCGGTGACGTCTACGCCCGCGGGCACATCAGGACCCTGGCCAAGGCCGTCCACCTCGACCCGGAACCGCTGATCGCCCAGTACGGCGACGAGCACGGCGGGCGCCCGGCACCGACCCCGGCAGCTCCCCTCTTCGAGGCGGAACGAATCCGTCCGGAGCGGCGGGGGCCCAACTGGACCGCGGCCATGGTCGCCGCGATCGTCGCCGTGGTCGGTTTCGTCGGGTTCACCCTGTTCCAGGGCACCGACGGCAGCGCCGGTGAGGCGAACGTGGCCGAGGGCTCCACGCCCAGCGACTCCGCCTCTCCGACCACCAAGACCAAGAAGCCCGCCGCCCCCGAGCCCGACCCGTCCGACAGCGCCATCGCGGCCCTCCCGCAGGGCAAGGTGACCGTCCGGGTCAGTGCCGTCGACGACGAGAGCTGGGTCGTGGCAAAGGGCCACAACGGCCGGCTGCTCTTCGACAACCTCCTCAAGCACGGCGACTCCGAGACCTTCCAGGACAGCGAGAAGATCAACCTCGTCCTCGGTGACGCGGGCGCGATCGACCTGTACGTCAACGGCAAGAAGATCGAGGACGACTGGCAGCGGGGCTCCGTGGAGCACCTCACGTACACGAAGGGCGACCCGCAGGCCGGATGAGTCCGGCCGAAGGGCCGAGCACGGACGGGGTTGGCCAAGATCGGCCAACCCCGTCGACGTGGGCTGTCAGTGAGACAAAGTAGTCTTGAGCCCATGCCTGAACGCCGTACCGTCGCACTCGTCACTCTTGGCTGCGCCCGTAACGAGGTGGACTCGGAGGAGCTCGCAGGCCGCTTGGAGGCGGACGGCTGGGACCTCGTGGAGGACGCCGAGGCCGCGGACGTCGCGGTCGTGAACACCTGTGGCTTCGTCGAGGCCGCCAAGAAGGACTCCGTCGACGCCCTCCTGGAGGCCAACGACCTCAAGGGGCACGGCAGAACCCAGGCCGTCGTGGCGGTGGGCTGCATGGCCGAGAGGTACGGCAAGGAACTCGCCGAGGCCCTCCCCGAGGCCGACGGCGTGCTCGGCTTCGACGACTACGCCGACATCTCGGACCGGCTCCAGACCATCCTCAACGGCGGCATCCACGCCTCGCACACCCCGCGCGACCGGCGCAAACTGCTGCCGCTCAGCCCGGCCGAGCGGCAGGAGTCCGCCGCCGGGGTCGCGCTGCCCGGGCACGCCCCGGCCGACCTTCCTGACGGCCTCGCTCCGGCCTCCGGCCCCCGTGCGCCCCTGCGCCGCCGCCTGGACGGCGCCCCCGTCGCCTCCGTGAAGCTGGCCTCCGGCTGCGACCGGCGCTGCTCCTTCTGCGCCATCCCGTCCTTCCGCGGCTCCTTCATCTCCCGCCGCCCGAGTGACGTGCTGAACGAGACGCGCTGGCTGGCCGAGCAGGGCGTGAAGGAGATCATGCTGGTCTCCGAGAACAACACGTCCTACGGCAAGGACCTGGGCGACATCCGCCTGCTGGAGTCGCTGCTGCCCGAGCTCGCCGAGGTCGACGGCATCGAGCGGGTCCGCGTCAGCTACCTCCAGCCGGCCGAGATGCGGCCCGGCCTCATCGACGTGCTGACCTCCACCCCGAAGGTCGCGCCCTACTTCGACCTGTCCTTCCAGCACTCCGCGCCCGGCGTGCTGCGCGCGATGCGCCGCTTCGGCGACACCGACCGGTTCCTGGAACTGCTCGACACCATCCGCGCCAAGGCGCCCGAGGCCGGTGTGCGCTCCAACTTCATCGTCGGCTTCCCCGGCGAGAGCGAGGCCGACCTCGCCGAGCTGGAGCGGTTCCTGAACGGCGCGCGGCTGGACGCCATCGGTGTCTTCGGCTA
This sequence comes from Streptomyces sp. NPDC033136, assembly GCF_055578235.1. Lineage (NCBI taxonomy): Bacteria > Bacillati > Actinomycetota > Actinomycetes > Kitasatosporales > Streptomycetaceae > Streptomyces > Streptomyces sp. NPDC033136. The sequence goes on along the minus strand of NZ_JBVIPD010000024.1, from coordinate 123,383 downwards.
CTCCGACGAGGAGGGCACCGAGGCCGCCACGTACGACAACAAGCTCGACGAGGACGTCGTCGCCGGGCGGCTGGCCCGCGTCTCGCGGCTCGCGGAGGAACTGGTCTCCCAGCGCGCCGAGGAGCGCGTCGGCCAGACGGTGCACGTGCTCGTCGAGTCCGTCGACGACGAGGACGGCGTGTACGGCCGTGCGGCCCACCAGGCGCCCGAGACGGACGGCCAGGTGCTGCTCACGAGCGGCGCGGGTCTGAGCAGGGGCCGTATGGTCGAGGCGAAGGTGGTCGGTACGGAAGGTGTCGACCTGGTGGCCGAGCCGCTGCAGAGCTCGTTCGCGTCGCCTGCGTGGAGTGAGGAGGCGGGCAGATGACCGGTGTTCCGGCATCCGCGGCGGGAGGCTCCTCCGGCGCGCGGCGGGCCGCGGCAGGTGCGGCCTCTCCTGCCCCTGCGGCCTCGGGTATGGCTCCCGGGGCGGCGCTCGGCCGGGCGGCTGCGCGGTCGGCCGATGGCCAGGTGTCCGGCGCGGGGCCCGGCGCCTCGCCCGACGCGGGTGGCGGCGGGGCTGCCGGTGAGGTGTCCGGTGACGGTGAGGCTGTCGTCGGTGAGGGCGCCGGCGTCGACGCCGAGGGCGACGGCAAGCCCGCGCGGGGCGGGAAGCTGGCCGCCGCGGCCGTCAACCAGGCCAGCGTCTGGAACATCGCCAACCTCCTGACCATGCTCCGGCTGGTCCTCGTACCGGCCTTCGTCATGCTGATGCTCGCGGACGGCGGATACGACCCGGTGTGGCGGTCCCTGGCCTGGGCGGCCTTCGCCGTCGCCATGATCACCGACCTGTTCGACGGGCATCTGGCGCGCACGTACAACCTGGTCACGGACTTCGGGAAGATCGCAGACCCCATCGCCGACAAGGCGATCATGGGTGCGGCGCTGATCTGTCTGTCCGCACTCGGGGACCTGCCCTGGTGGGTGACCGGTGTCATCCTCGGCAGGGAACTCGGGATCACCCTGCTGCGTTTCCTGGTCATCCGGTACGGCGTCATCCCCGCCAGTCGTGGAGGAAAGCTCAAGACCCTCACCCAGGGCGTGGCCGTGGGCATGTACGTGCTGGCGCTGACAGGGTGGCTGGCCACCCTGAGGTTCTGGGTGATGGCCGCGGCGGTCGTGCTGACCGTGGTGACCGGACTCGACTATGTGAAACAGGCCATTGTGCTGCGCAGGCAGGGAATCGCCGAGCGCAAGGCCGCGTTGGAGGAGAAGGAAGCGTGAGTTCCACGGCCACTGACGTGGTGCGACTACTCACGGTGAAGGGTGAGACGCTCGCCGTCGCGGAGTCGCTGACCGGTGGCCTCGTTGCGGCGGAGATCACATCGGTTCCCGGGGCGTCGAACGTCTTCCGGGGCTCGGTCACCGCCTACGCCACCGAACTGAAGCATGAACTGCTCGATGTCGACGCCGCCCTGCTGGCGGCGAGCGGAGCGGTGGATCCGCAGGTGGCGGCCCAGATGGCGGCCGGCGTACGGAAGGCGCTCGGCACCGACTGGGGCATCGCGACCACCGGAGTAGCAGGTCCCGAGCCGCAGGACGGACAGGCCGTCGGGACGGTCTTCGTGGCCGTGGACGGGCCCCCCGGGGCGGATTCCGGTTCCGCCGGCGGCGGAAAAGTGGAGGGTCTGCGGTTGAACGGCGACCGCGCGGAAATTCGTAGAGAGAGTGTACGGAGCGTACTCGCACTGCTTCTGAAGGAGCTTGCGGGCGAGCAGACTGGGAATGAGCGGGCACAGGATACGGAACGGAACGGGGGGTTTTGATGTTTGCAGCCCTGAGTGAACACGACATCGCTCCCCGCACGGCCGCGGCGCAAGGCGGTACGGTGGGGCGTAATGGATGCGGCTACGCGGTCCGAGGAGGGAGCCACCGATGATTCTGCTCCGTCGCCTGCTGGGTGACGTGCTGCGTCGGCAGCGCCAGCGCCAGGGCCGTACTCTGCGCGAAGTCTCCTCGTCCGCCCGAGTCTCACTCGGCTATCTCTCCGAGGTGGAGCGGGGGCAGAAGGAGGCTTCCTCCGAGCTGCTCTCCGCCATCTGCGACGCGTTGGACGTACGGATGTCCGAGCTCATGCGGGAAGTGAGCGACGAGCTCGCCCTTGCCGAGCTGGCCCAGTCTGCTGCGGCCACCCCCAGCGAGCCTGTGCCCAGGCCGGTTCGCCCGATGCTGGGTTCCGTATCGGTGACCGGTGTGCCACCGGAACGGGTGACGATCAAGGCGCCCGCCGAGGCGGTGGACGTCGTCGCCGCGTGACGCTTCACGCGTGCGTGGCATGAACGAGCGGCGCTGACAAGGTGCCGAGAGTGGTGAGGCCCCGGCCCGGGGTCCTCCGGGAGATCCGGAGGACCCCGGGCCGGGGTTTTCGCTTGCCTGCGGACTGCCGGGCAGCGCGGTGTCTGATGTGTGTGCGTTTGCCGGGGGAGCGTGCGGCCGTCATCGTTGAGGGGATGGCGGGGGGCAGTCCACGGAGGTGCGGATGTACGTCGTGAAGAGCCCGTTGTCGGACGCGAACCTGAAGACCGTGTCCGAGGCGCTGCAAGGTGCCCTCGTCGACCTGGTGGATCTCGCCCTCGTGGCGAAGCAGATCCACTGGAACGTGGTGGGGCCGCGCTTCCGTTCCGTGCATCTCCAGCTCGACGAGGTCGTCGACACCGCACGGCAGTACTCCGACACCGTGGCCGAGCGGGCCGCGGCGCTCGGCATCTCCCCCGACGGACGCGCCGCGACGGTGGCCGTCGGCAGCGGGATCGGCGTGACCCCCGAGGGGTGGGTCGACGACACGACCGCCGTTGGGGCGCTCGTCGAGGCGCTGGGCGCGGTGATCGCGCGGATGCGGGAGCGGATCGAGGCGACCGGGGAGCCTGATCCGGTGAGCCAGGACATCTTCATCGGGATCACGGCGGACCTGGAGAAGCATCACTGGATGTTCCAGGCCGAGAACGGGTGACGGGAGCGTGGGCGCGGGGCCGGGCGGGGGTGCTGCCGCTCGGCGCCGAGGCGTGCGCGGTGCGTCCGCGTGCCGTCGGTGCCCCCTGTCCGCCGGGCTGAGCGGACGGGCGGCTTCGGGCCGGGGGTGGCGGCCATGGCGGGGATAGGGCGCTGGGGGGTTCGCGGGGTCTTGCTCGGCCTGGGGGTGCTGTGGTGGTGGGCTGTGGTGCGGTTGGCGGTCGCACCGGAGGCGGGGGCGCTGGAGGGGGCGGTCGCGGCCGGGGGATGGGGGTTGAGCGTGCTGCCGGTCCATTGCGTGCCGAAGCGGCGGGCGGAAGGGGCGGTTGGCGCGGGGCGGTGGCGGAAGGTGTGGGGGACGGCGGGGAGGGGTGTCGCGTCGCGACGGGGGTGAATAGGTTCGGCGGCGGGTGCGCCCAGGGGGATACCGCGTTGGGGGACGTCCAAGGGTGTCTCCCAGGTGGGGGTGTCGGTGGGGCCACAGGGGGCTACCACGGCATCGCCACACCCCCGTTCGGGCGCACGATCTGGCCCGTGGTGAACGCCGAGGCGTCCGAGACCAGGTGCAGGATCGCGTGGGCGATCTCCTCGGGAGTGCCGACCCGGCCCAGCGGTGAGAGGCGGGCCATGAGGGCCTCCGTGTGGGCCTGGGCCTCGCTGTCGTGGCGGTCGGTCATCGGCGTGCGGATCCAGCCCGGGGCGACCGCGTTCACGCGGATGCCGTGCCGGCCGACCTCGGTCGCCAGGGTCTTCGTCAGCTGGACCACGGCCGCCTTGGCCGCGCCGTAGCAGAGCAGGCCCGGGCCGCCGGTGTCGACGGCGCCCGAGGCCATGGTGACGATGCTGCCCCGGGTGCCGCGCGTGATCATCAGGCGGGCCGCCTCCTGGCAGGCGTACAGCACTCCCTTGAAGTTCACGTTCAGGACCCGGTCGAGGTCCTCCTCCCGGGTGTCCAGCACGGGGCTGCTGTGCATGATCCCGGCGACAGCGGCCAGGGCGTCCACGCGTTCGCAGGAGGTGATGGCCTGCCGCAGCCGGGAGCGGTCGGTGACGTCGAGAGCGTGGGTGCGGGCGGTGCCGCCGACGGCCTTGATCAGGGTCGCCGTCTCGTCGAGGCCCTCGGCGTCGCGGTCCGCGCAGTGCACGGTCGCGCCCGCCTCGGCGAGCAGGAGGGCCGAGGCGCGGCCGATGCCGCTCGCGGCGCCGGTGACGAACGCGGTGCGGCCGGTGAGGTCGTACGCCGTGACGGGCATACGGGGACCGTACGAGCGTTTCTGACGGGTCGTCAATTGGTGTGGCCGCGCCGCCGGGTCGGAGAGGCGGCCGGGGCGGGGCCCGGCTGGCAGGCGGGGCACCAGTACGTGGGGCGCTCGCGGGAGCCGTCGCCCTGGTCGGCTACCCGGATCGAGGTGCGGCAGCGCAGGCAGGGGCGGGGCGCCCGGCCGTAGACGAAGAGGTCCTGGCCGCGGCGTCCCGTCGTGCTCCGGACCGGGCGGTCCCTGTTGGCCTCCAGCAGCGTCCTGGCGAGGCCGGGCAGCTTCGCGGCACGGTCGGCGGGCAGGTCGCCCACGGGGAGCCAGGGGGTGACGCCCAGCAGGAAGCAGAGCTCGCTCTTGTAGACATTGCCGATACCGGCGAGGTTGCGCTGGTCGAGCAGGGCCTCGCCGAGCTGGCGAGCGGGGTCCTGGAGGACGTTGGCGAGAGCCAGGTCGGGGTCCCAGTCCGGGCCGAGGAGGTCGGGGCCGAGGTGGCCGACCGCGCGGTGTTCGTCGGTGGTGCGCAGCAGTTCCAGGACGGGGAGGCGGTAGCCGACGGCCGTACGGTCGGTGTTGCCGAGGATCGCTCGGATCTGGTGGCCCGGGCCGCCGCTCCAGCGCCGGCCGTTCGCGTACACCTTCCAGGAGCCGTCCATCCGCAGGTGGGAGTGGAGGGTCAGGCCCCCCTCGATGCGGGTGAGGAGGTGTTTGCCGCGCGGGGTGACGCCCAGGACCGTGCGGCCCGTGAGGTCGGCCGTGGCGAAGCGGGGCACCCTGAGGTCGCTGCGGGTCAGCACCCTGCCCGCGAGGGCGCTGTGCAGCCGCCTCGCGGCCTGCCAGACCGTGTCACCTTCGGGCATGGGTCAAGGGTGGCACGGGTACGGGACGATCAGGCGCGCAGGCGCAGTCCGCGGGGCGTCGCGATGAAGCCCGCTCCTTCCAGCAGGGTGCCGATGGGGGAGGTCAGGGCCTGGGCGCCGTTGACGCGCTCCACGGTGACCGTGCCGAGAGAGCCCGCGCGGGTGGCCGCGCCGAGGGCCTCCGCCGCGGTGCCCAGGCGGGGGTCGTCGGCGGGCGTGACGTCGGGGTCGGCGGCCCAGGCCAGCAGGGTCTTGCCGCCGCGTTCCATGTAGAGCGTCAGCTCACCGTCCACGAGCACCACCAGGGAGCCCGCCTTGCGGCCCGGCTTGTGCCCGGCGCCGGTCGGGGGCTCGGGCCAGGGCAGCGCGGCGCCGTACGCGTTCGCCGGGTCGGCGGCGGCCAGGACGACGGCCCGAGAGGCGTCCGGGCGGTCGCGGCGGCCCGGGAACCCGGAGCCGTACGCCGGGCGGCGTCCGCCGTTCTGCCAGGACGGAGTGGCCTGCGGCGCGTAGTCGCGGGGCGAGATCCACTCGTCCGGGGACGGCTGCGGAGTGTCGTAGGAGCCCAGGTCGGGGAAGGCGTCGTGGCCCGGGGCGTCGGTGTGGTCGGTGAAGGGGGCAGAGTCGTCCGGGCCGGCGAAGTCGTGGGCCGGGAACGGGTCGGGGTCGGGGTCGGGGTCGGGCGGGGGGCCGGGCAGGGTGTCGCCGCGGTCGCGGGCGTTGGACACCGCGCGCAGGCGGTCCACCGCACCGTCCATCGCGAACTGGGCCGCGCCGAGGCCCTCCACCACATACCCGCGGCGGGCCTGGCCGCTCTCCTCGAAGACGGACAGGACGCGGTACGTCGCCGAGAAGCCGCCCTCGACACCCTCCGCCGAGACCGCGCCCCGGGTCACCACGCCGTGCCGGTCGAGGAGAGTGCGGGCGAGGGCGTGCGCCCGCACCGTCGGGTCCGGCTCGTGGGCCGGGAGCAGGGACCAACGGCCGGCGACGGTGGGCGGGCCGGAGCGGGAGGCGGTACGGGCAGCGGCCGTCAGGGAGCCGTAGCGGCCGCGCGGGATTGAGCGCTTGGCGCGGTGAGCCGTGGAGCCTGCGGTGCGGCCCGAGCCGAGGCGGGAGCGCATGGGTGTGAGTGTGTCGTTGGTGAGGCGGCCGGACCACACCAGGTCCCAGAGGGTGTCGGCCAGTTGGGGATCGGTGACCTCGGGGTGGGTGGTGGCGCGGACCTGGTCGGCGATCTGGCGGAAGAACAGGCCGTAGCCGCCGGTGAGCTTGTCCAGGACGGACTGGTGGAGGGCGGTCAGCTCCAGGGGGTGCGGGGGCGGCAGGAGCAGGGGGGCCGCGTCCGCCAGGTAGAGGGAGACCCAGCCGTCCTTGCCGGGGAGGGATCCGGCCCCGGCCCAGATCACCTCTCCCGCGGTGGTCAGTTCGTCCAGCATCGCGGGGGTGTAGTTCACGACCCGGGAGGGCAGGACGAGCTTCTCCAGGGCGGAGGCCGGCACGGACGCGCCCTGCATCTGCTCGATGGCGCGCACCAGGCCGTCGATGCCGCGCAGGGAATGTCCCCTGCCGATGTGCTGCCACTGTGGGAGGAACTGGGCGAGTGCGGCCGGGGGCACCGGCTCCAGTTCGTGCCGCAGGGCGGCCAGGGAACGGCGGCGCAGCCGGCGCAGCACGGCCGCGTCGCACCACTCCTGGCCGATGCCAGCCGGGTGGAACTCGCCCTGGACCACCCGGCCCGCCGCGGCGAGCCGCTGAAGGGCGCCCTCGGTGACCGCGATGCCCAGGCCGAAGCGGGCCGCGGCTGCGGCCGAGGTGAACGGGCCGTGGGTACGGGCGTGGCGGGCGAGGAGGTCGCCGAGGGGGTCCTTGACGGGCTCGGTGAAGGCCTCCGGGACGCCGACCGGCAGGGCTGTGCCCAGCGCGTCGCGCAGGCGGCCCGCGTCCTCGATCGCCGCCCAGTGGTCTCCGCCCCCGATCCGGACCCGGATGGCGCGGCGGGCCCCGGCCAGTTCCTCGGCCCACCGCGGCTCGGCGCCCCGCTCGGCGAGCTCGGCGTCCGTGAGCGGGCCCAGCAGACGCAGCAGGTCCGCGACGCCCTCGGCGTCCTTGACGCGGCGGTCCTCGGTGAGCCACTGCAGCTCACGCTCCAGCTCGGTCAGCACCTCCGCGTCGAGCAGCTCGCGCAGCTCCGCCTGGCCCAGCAGCTCGGCCAGCAGCCGGGAGTCCAGCGACAGGGCGGCGGCCCGGCGCTCGGCGAGCGGGGAGTCGCCCTCGTACAGGAACTGGGCGACGTAGCCGAAGAGGAGGGAGCGGGCGAACGGGGACGGCTCGGGGGTGGTGACCTCGACGAGGCGGACCTTGCGGGACTCCACGTCGCCCATCAGCTCGACGAGCCCCGGGACGTCGAAGACGTCCTGGAGGCACTCGCGGACCGCCTCCAGGACGATCGGGAACGAGCCGAACTCGCTCGCCACCTGCAGCAGCTGGGAGGCGCGCTGCCGCTGCTGCCACAGCGGGGTGCGCTTGCCCGGGTTGCGGCGGGGCAGCAGCAGCGCCCGGGCGGCGCACTCGCGGAAGCGGGCGGCGAACAGGGCCGAGCTGCCCACCTGGTCGGTGACGACCTGGTCGACCTCGCCCTTGTCGAAGACGACGTCGGCGGCGCCCACGGGGGCCTGCTCGGCGTCGCACTCCCGGCCCGTCTTGACCGGTTCCTGATCCAGCGGGTCCAGACCCATCAGGTCGGCGTCCGGCAGGCGCAGCACGATGCCGTCGTCGGCGTGCATGACCTGCGCGTCCATGCCGTAGCGCTCGGACAGCTTGGCGCCGAGCGCGAGCGCCCAGGGGGCGTGCACCTGGGCGCCGAAGGGGGAGTGCACGACCACGCGCCAGTCGCCGAGCTCGTCACGGAAGCGCTCCACGACGATCGTCCGGTCGTCCGGGACGTGGCCGCAGGCCTCGCGTTGCTCGTCCAGGTACGAGAGCACGTTGTCCGCCGCCCAGGCGTCGAGCCCCGCGGCGAGGAGGCGGAGCCGGGCGTCGTCCGTGGACAGTGAGCCGACCTCGCGCAGGAACGCGCCCACCGCCCGGCCCAGTTCGAGCGGGCGGCCAAGCTGGTCGCCCTTCCAGAAGGGCAGCCGGCCCGGAACGCCCGGGGCCGGGGAGACCAGAACACGGTCGCGGGTGATGTCCTCGATGCGCCAGGAACTCGTGCCGAGCGTGAAGACGTCGCCGACGCGGGACTCGTAGACCATCTCCTCGTCCAGCTCGCCGACCCGGCCGCCGCCCTTCTTCGGGTCGGCGCCCGCGAGGAAGACGCCGAAGAGGCCGCGGTCGGGAATCGTGCCCCCCGAGGTGACGGCGAGGCGCTGTGCGCCGGGGCGGCCGGTGATCTCGCCGGTGACGCGGTCCCACACCACGCGCGGACGCAGCTCGGCGAAGGCGTCGGAGGGGTAGCGGCCGGCCAGCATGTCGAGGACCGCGGTGAAGGCCGACTCGGGGAGCGCGGCGAAGGGGGCGGCCCGGCGGACGGCGGAGAGGAGGTCGTCGAACTGCCACGTGTCCATGGCCGTCATGGCGACGAGCTGCTGGGCCAGGACGTCCAGGGGGTTGGCGGGGACCCTGAGGGACTCGATGGCGCCCGTGCGCATGCGCTCGGTGACCACCGCCGCCTGGACCAGGTCACCGCGGTACTTCGGGAAGACCACGCCGGTGGAGACCGCGCCCACCTGGTGGCCCGCCCGGCCCACGCGCTGGAGGCCGGAGGCCACCGAAGGGGGTGACTCGACCTGGACCACGAGGTCGACCGCGCCCATGTCGATGCCCAGCTCGAGGCTGGAGGTGGCCACCACCGCGGGGAGGCGGCCCGCCTTGAGGTCCTCCTCGACCAGGGCACGCTGTTCCTTGGAAACCGAGCCGTGGTGGGCCCGGGCGATGACCTGGGGTGCGCCCTGGGCGGCACCCGAGCCGCCCATGAGCTCCGCCGGGGAGTGGTGCTCGTCGAGGGGCTCGCCCGTGGCCCGCTCGTACGCGATCTCGTTCAGGCGGTTGCACAGGCGCTCCGCGAGGCGCCGGGAGTTCGCGAAGACGATCGTCGAGCGGTGGGACTGGACCAGGTCGGTGATCCGCTCCTCGACATGCGGCCAGATCGACGGGCGGTCGGCACCCTCCTGGCCGTCCGCCACCGGGGAGCCGCCCAGCTCGCCCAGGTCCTCGACGGGGACGACCACGGACAGGTCGAACTCCTTGCCCGACTCCGGCTGCACGATCTCCACCTTGCGGCGGGGCGAGAGGAAGCGGGCCACCTCGTCGACAGGGCGGACCGTCGCGGAGAGGCCGATGCGGCGGGCGGGCTTCGGGAGGAGGCCGTCCAGCCGCTCCAGGGAGAGTGCCAGGTGGGCGCCGCGCTTGGTACCGGCGACGGCGTGCACCTCGTCGAGGATCACCGTCTCGACGCCGGTCAGCGCGTCGCGCGTCGCCGACGTCAGCATCAGGAACAGCGACTCCGGGGTCGTGATCAGGATGTCCGGCGGGCGGGTGGACAGGGCGCGGCGCTCGGCGGCGGGGGTGTCGCCCGAGCGGATGCCCACCTTGACCTCGGGCTCGGGCAGGCCCAGGCGTACGGATTCCTGGCGGATGCCGGTCAGCGGACTGCGGAGGTTGCGCTCGACGTCCACCGCCAGGGCCTTGAGGGGCGAGACGTACAGGACGCGGCAGCGCTTCTTGGGGTCGGCCGGGTGCGGGGTCGACGCCAGCTGGTCCAGGGCGGCCAGGAAGGCGGCGAGGGTCTTGCCGGAGCCGGTGGGGGCCACGACCAGCACGTCCGAGCCCTCGTGGATGGCCTGCCACGCGCCGGTCTGGGCCGTGGTGGGCGCCGAGAAGGCGCCCGAGAACCAGGCGCGGGTCGCGGGGGAGAAGCCGTCCAGGGGTCCGGGTGCTGTGCTGGGCATGCGTCCATCGTGCACCTGGGCACTGACAACGGGCGGCCGCCGTGTCCTCACCTGCCGTTTCGCGGTCGGCCGGGGCCGGACAATGGTCGTATGAGCGAGCGAGCGCGGCACTGGCAGTACGACGAGCTGCCCGGGGTGGATCTGCTGCGGGCCCGGTATGTGCGGAAGACGTTCGTGCGGCACACGCACGAGAACTTCGTGATCGCCGCCATCGCCGACGGGGTGGAGGTCTTCCACCACGGTGGGGGTGATCAGTACGCGGGGGCCGGAGCTCTCGCGCTGGTGAATCCGGACACGCCGCACACCGGCCGGGCCGGCGTGCCCGAGGGGTGGCGCTACGGGGCCGTGTATCCGTCGGTGGACGTGGTCGCCGAGATAGCCGCGGAGACCACCGCTCTTCGGGGGACGCCGGGGTTCGTCAGCCCGGTCGTCGCTGATCCGTACGCCGTCCGGCTGGTGCACCAGGTGCTGCGGGCCGCAGACGAGGGCAATGCGCTGGCCGCCGACACGCTGCTGCGGGTCGCCGTGACCCGGCTGCTGCGGTTGAACGGTGGCCCCATGCCGCGGCGTGAGGTGCGCACGGCCGGGGCCCGGGTCGCGGCACGCGCGCGTGGGGTGCTGGAGGAGCGGATGGCGCGGCCGCCGAGCCTGGAGCGGCTGGCGGCCGATCTCGGGACCAGTCCGTTCGCCTTGCTGCGGGCCTTCCGGGGCACCTACGGGATGCCTCCGCACGCGTGGCTCACTGATGCGCGGGTGCGCCGGGCACGGCACCTGCTGGACGCGGGGACGGCTCCCTCGGAGGTTGCCGTGGCCGTCGGGTTCACCGACCAGCCGCACCTCAACCGGCACTTCAGCCGGATGGTGGGCGTGCCTCCGGGGGCGTACCAGCGGGAGCGCAAGAACGTACAAGATCTGCGGTAGCGGCCCGCCTTAGGTTTCGGTGCGTGGCAGATCCGACAGCTCTCAAAGATGCAGGAACAGGCGGGAAAGCGGACCGGGCCGTCGTGCGGGACTCCCTGGGCGTGGGGGTGGCCGTCGGGCTTTCCGGGTTCGCCTTCGGAGTCACGTCGGCGGGCAGCGGGCTCACGCTGTTGCAGACGTGTGCGCTCAGTCTTCTGGTGTTCACCGGGGCGTCCCAGTTCGCCCTGGTGGGGGCCCTCGCCGCCGGGGGCGGTCCGTTCACGGCCGCCGCCGGAGCCTTCTTCCTGGGCGTGCGTAACGCCTTCTACGGGTTGCGGCTGTCGCAGGTGCTGGCCCTCCCGCGTGCGGTACGGCCGTTCGCCGCCCAGTGGGTGATCGACGAGACCGCCGCCGTGGCGCTCGCACAGCCCACGCGGCGTGCCGCGCGGCTCGGGTTCCTGGTGACCGGACTGAGCCTGTACGTCCTGTGGAACCTCACCACGCTGCTCGGTGCCCTGGGCGCCGAGGCCCTCGGGGACACCGACGCGTGGGGACTGGACGCCGCGGGCCCCGCGGTGTTCCTGGCGCTGCTCGCGCCGATGCTGAGGACCGGCACCGAGCGGGCCGTCGCCGGGCTCGCCGTGCTGCTGGGACTCGGGCTGCTGCCCGTGCTGCCCGCCGGGGTGCCGGTGCTGCTGGCCGCGCTGGCGGCGCCGGTCGTGCTGTGGGCGGACGGCCGCCGCAGGGGACAGGGGGATGAGCGATGAACGTCTGGATCGCGATCGGTGTGACCGTACTCGGGTGCTACGCCGTCAAGCTGGCCGGGCTGCTGGTGCCCGCGGGGGCCCTGGAGCGGCCCGTCGTCAAGCGGCTTGCCGCGCTGCTGCCCGTCGCGCTGCTCGCCGCCCTCACGGCCCAGCAGACCTTCGCCGACGGGCAGACGCTGGTCCTGGACGCCCGGGCCGCGGGGCTGGGGGCTGCCGCCGTGGCGCTGCTGCTGCGTGCGCCGTTCCTGCTCGTCGTGGCCGCGGCGGTGGTGGTGACCGCGGGGGTGCGGGCCATGGGGGCCTGATCAGTCGATGCCGCGGCCGTACGCACTGAGTGTGCGCAGGGCCTGGATCGTCACGACCGGGCGGGCCTCCAGGGCCGGAGCCGGCGCCCAGTGCCGCCACCGGACGGGCCAGCCGCCGTCCTCCCGCTGCTGCGCCGCGAGATGGTCCAGGGAGCGGGCCATCTCCTCGTCCGTGAACCACGCGCGCGCGAGGGAGCGCGGAGTCCTCGCGTAGTCGTACGGGAAGTGGTGCTCGCCCGGGGCATAGCCGGGGGAGACCGGGTACGCGTCCAGGTCGTCGGGGTCCAGGGCCGCCAGGCGGTGTTCGCGGACCAGGCGGCCCAGGCGGTCGGCGGCGGCCTTCGCGCGCGGGCGATCGGGGGCGGAGTCCAGGAAGGCCAGGGCGGCCTCGATCTCGTAGGGGTGCGACTTCTCCAGGGACTCGACCGCCTGCCAGCAGAAGTCCGTGGCTCTGAAGAGCCACGCGTGCCACACCTCGTTGCGGTGCAGGAGTCCGACCACCGGCCCGGTGGCCAGGAGCTCACTGGGCGGGTCGTCCACCACCGGCACGAAGGGTGCCGTGGGGTAGCCGCGCTGGCTCGGGTGGATCGCCGGGAGAGCGCCGTCCGCCGTCGAGGCGGACGTCAGGTAGCGGCACATGCGTTCCACGCGCTGGCCGGCACAGCGTCCGACCGCGTCCAGGACGCTCAGGGCGTGGGCGGTGTGCAGCGGCTGGCTGACCGGGCCGCGCAGATCGGGCTCGAGCGCGTGGCCGTACCCACCGTCCTCGTTGCGGTAGGCGTCCAGGGCGGTCTCCACCGGGTCGGCGGCGCCGCCCCGGAAGTGGTGGGCGAAGAGGCGCTGCTCGAGCACGCGCGCGGTGAGCCAGACGAAGCGCTCCGCGCGCGTGACGGGGCTGGGCGGCGGGGGCGTCGGGGGGAGTGTGGAAGCTCCTGTTTCGGCCATGGGTCAGACCGTAGGGCGGAACGCGGCGCCGACAAGCGGTCCCGGCTCAGGGCCACCCGCAGGGGCGGGATACTGGTGGCATGCGGTTGACGGTCTTCTGGCAGCGGATGGCGGAGCACTTCGGTCCGGGCTACGCCGACACCTTCGCGCGCGACCACGTGATGTCGGAGCTCGGCGGGCGCACGGTGAACGAGGCGCTCGACTCCGGGTGGGACGCCAAGGACGTCTGGCAGGTGGTCTGCTCGGTGATGGGCGTGCCCCGGGAGAGGCGCTGACACCGCGGCCGGCCGGCCCCCGGGATCGCTGACCGGTCACGAAGACCCCAGCCGGGCGGACGGCTGTCGGCGGGGTGGGCGAGACTTGGTCCGTGGCATCCACTGACGAGACCGGGCAGGCAGCCCGGCAGTCCTCCGCGCCCGGTACGACGCCGCCCGTGCGGCCCTTGGCCGACGGGGCCGGGCCGAACGGCCGCATGCCGCGCTGGCTGCCGCGCGCCATGGTGCTCGCGCTCGCCCTCGTCGCGGCGTTCCAGCTGGGCAGCTGGGCCTTCCACCAGCTCACCGGCCTGCTGATCAACGTCCTCATCGCGTTCTTCCTGGCGCTGGCCATAGAACCCGCGGTGAGCTGGATGGCCTCGCGCGGCATGCGCAGGGGGTTCGCCGCGTTCGTCGTCTTCATCGGTGTGGTGATCGTGACGGCGGGCTTCGTCACATTGCTCGGATCCATGCTCGCGGGCCAGATCATCAAGATGGTCGAGGAATTCCCGGCCTACCTCGACTCCGTCATCAGCTGGGTCAACGCCCACTTCAAGACGGACCTGAAGCGCGTCGACATACAGGAGGGTCTGCTCCGTTCCGACTGGCTGCGCACCTACGTCCAGAACAGCGCCACGGGCGTCCTGGACGTGTCCGCCCAGGTCATCGGCGGCATCTTCCAGTTGCTGACGATCGCGCTGTTCTCGTTCTACTTCGCCGCGGACGGCCCGCGGCTGCGGCGCACGATCTGCTCCCTCCTGCCGCCCGCGCGCCAGGCGGAGGTGCTGCGCGCGTGGGAGATCGCCGTGAACAAGACCGGCGGCTACATCTACTCGCGCGGCCTGATGGCGCTGATCTCCGGCATAGCCCACTTCGTGCTGCTGCAGTTCCTGGACGTGCCCTACGCGCCCGTGCTCGCCGTGTGGGTGGGCCTGGTGTCGCAGTTCATCCCCACCATCGGCACGTATCTCGCGGGTGCACTGCCCATGCTGATCGCGTTCACGGTGGATCCCTGGTACGCGCTGTGGGTGCTGATCTTCGTCGTGATCTACCAGCAGTTCGAGAACTACGTGCTGCAGCCCAAGCTGACCTCCAAGACCGTCGACATCCACCCCGCTGTCGCCTTCGGCTCGGTCATCGCCGGCGCCGCACTTCTCGGCGCCGTGGGCGCGCTGATCGCCATCCCCGCCATCGCCACGCTGCAGGCCTTCCTGGGGGCGTACGTGAAGCGCTACGACGTCACGGACGATCCTCGCGTGCACGGCCACCGGCGGCGGGGCGAGGGGCCCTACTGGCGGCGGGGCGAGGGGCCGGGCCTGCTCACGCGCGCGAGGGGGCTGTGGGCGGAACAGCGGCCGGGGGCGGAGCGGCCCGGGGGCGTGGGCTCCGGGGAGGGCTCCCCCTGAGGGGCGCCCGCCGGTTCTGGCTGTGCGGGGCTTGAGGGACACCCGCCGAAGACCCGGGGACGTGCCCCGCCGGGCGGCCCACGGCATCCGGACCGCCGCGGTTCGACCGTCCAGATCCCCTGTCGTCCCGGGCGGTGCGGCTCCGTCGTCCTGCCGTCCGGCATGACAGTCCGGGGAGGGGATGATCCGGAAGTGCCGCGTGGTGCGCTTGACACGAAAATCGAACATCCATTCTGATTGAGGTGCCGGCGAGGCTCAACGGCGGGCGTTTCGACATAGTTTGGATGGAGAGGTGCCCGAGTTATCCACAGGCCGGACGTGCGTCGGGGCGCATTGTCAGTGGCAGGCGTTAGCGTCTTTGACGTGAAGCGATCGACTCAAGCAAATCGGGTGGAACCCATGGCAGGAACCGACCGCGAGAAGGCTCTGGATGCCGCGCTCGCGCAGATTGAACGACAATTCGGCAAGGGCGCGGTCATGCGCATGGGCGACCGGACCAACGAGCCCATCGAGGTCATCCCGACCGGCTCCACCGCCCTGGACGTGGCGCTCGGTGTGGGCGGCCTGCCGCGCGGCCGCGTCGTGGAGATCTACGGACCGGAGTCCTCCGGTAAGACCACCCTGACCCTGCACGCGGTGGCGAACGCGCAGAAGGCCGGAGGCCAGGTCGCCTTCGTCGACGCGGAGCACGCCCTCGACCCCGAGTACGCGAAGAAGCTCGGCGTCGACATCGACAACCTCATCCTCTCCCAGCCGGACAACGGCGAGCAGGCCCTGGAGATCGTGGACATGCTGGTCCGCTCCGGCGCCCTCGACCTCATCGTCATCGACTCCGTCGCCGCGCTCGTCCCGCGGGCGGAGATCGAGGGCGAGATGGGCGACAGCCACGTGGGTCTGCAGGCCCGCCTGATGAGCCAGGCCCTGCGGAAGATCACCAGTGCGCTCAACCAGTCCAAGACCACCGCGATCTTCATCAACCAGCTCCGCGAGAAGATCGGCGTGATGTTCGGCTCCCCGGAGACCACGACCGGTGGCCGGGCGCTGAAGTTCTACGCCTCGGTGCGCATCGACATCCGCCGCATCGAGACCCTGAAGGACGGCACGGACGCGGTCGGCAACCGCACCCGCTGCAAGGTCGTCAAGAACAAGGTCGCGCCGCCCTTCAAGCAGGCCGAGTTCGACATCCTCTACGGCCAGGGCATCAGCCGCGAGGGCGGCCTGATCGACATGGGCGTGGAACACGGCTTCGTCCGCAAGGCCGGCGCCTGGTACACGTACGAGGGCGACCAGCTTGGCCAGGGCAAGGAGAACGCGCGCAACTTCCTGAAGGACAACCCCGACCTGGCCAACGAGATCGAGAAGAAGATCAAGGAGAAGCTGGGCGTCGGTGTGCGTCCCGAGAAGCCGGCCGCCGAGGCGGGCACGGACGCCGCTGCCTCCGCACCGGCCGACGCGGCACCGGCCGTCCCCGCCCCGGCACCGGCCAAGACCGCCAAGTCCAAGGCCGCCGCAGCCAAGAGCTGACCCGTGACACGACGAACCGACTGGGCGGAGTACGAGTACGCCGCTTCCGGTGCCCCACGGGGGAGGGGCACCGGAAGCGAAACGGGCTCGGCCGTGGACGGGGCGGACGAGCACAGGGGGGAGCCGTTCGGGGAGGGAGAGGTGCCGTTCGGGGGCGACCAGCCACACGAGGGCGGCTCACCCCGGGCCGGGGCGCGTGGCGGCGGCCCGAGCGGTCGGCGTGGACGCCGCCGACGCGGTTTCGGGGAGGCGGCTGACGCCGAGGACGGAGGTGCCCTCTCCTCGTCGAGGGCCGAGCAGGAGGCGCCTCCAGGGGACCCGGTCGAGCAGGCTCGGGCGATCTGCCTGCGCCTGCTCACCGGGACCCCGCGGACCCGCAAGCAGCTGGCCGACGCCCTGCGCAAGCGGCAGATCCCGGACGACGCCGCGGAAGAGGTGCTGTCGCGGTTCGAAGAGGTCGGACTCATCAACGACAGTGCCTTCGCGGAGGCATGGGTCGAGTCCCGCCACCACGGCAGAGGCCTGGCCCGTCGTGCCCTGGCCCGGGAGCTGCGGACCAAGGGCGTCGACTCCACGCTGATCGACGAGGCCGTCTCCCAGCTCGACTCCGATCAGGAGGAGGCGACCGCCCGTGAACTCGTCGCGCGCAAGCTCCGTTCCACTCGCGGCCTCGACCGCGACAAACGCCTCCGCCGTCTCGCGGGCATGCTCGCCCGCAAGGGCTACCCCGAGGGGATGGCCCTGCGCGTGGTGCGGCAGGCGTTGGAGGAGGAAGGAGAGGACACGGAGTCTCTGCCGGACGAGGGGTTCTGAGGCGGAAGTCCGATCCGCCGTCAGCTCGGCCGGACGGGAAGCCCCGCTCCCCGCCAGGCCTGGAACCCCCGACCAGATCCGTGGCCCGGTGCAGCCCCAGCTGGTGTCGGGACTCGCGTCGCGCGGTTCGATCCCATGACCGTCCAGTGACCGTCCAGGCCGGTCACCTCACTGTCACCCTGCGGACGCACCGTGACAGTGAGCACGTCACCTGGGTGTCGACGTCAGTGTGAGCCGGCCGAAGCACCCGCCTCGGCCTGCGCTTTCACCGGTCCGCCCACCGTCGCCTCCGCCGCCGCGTACAGGTCGGCCGGGCGCACTCCGCTCAGCGCGGTGACGAGGTGCCCGTCGGGGCGCACCAGGAGCACCGTGTGCGCGGCAGCGCCCGGATAGCTCTCGGCGACCAACAGTTCGGCGGGGTGCGGCAACGCCGTGACGGCCGCCGCGAGCTGGGGCATGATGCCGGCCCTGGCCCAGTGCTTCCGCTCCCATACGCCCGTGCCCGGCGCGATCAGCACCACGAGCAGCGTGCCCCGGCCGAGCCGGTCCCGCAGCCGTACGAACGTCCCGTCCTCCGCGGTGACCCGGACATCGGTGACCGGCGCGCCGGGCGGTGTGTCGACCGGGGTCTGCCCTTCGAGGTGCTGGGGTGCGAGCGGCGAATCGGCGTACGCCCCCGGAGCGCCCAGCTGGCCCTGCCCCAAGTGACCGTCCGTGAGGAGCGAGTCATGGCCCCGGGACGAGCCGGGGACGTAGGAACGCAGGCCTCCGCCGCCGCGCAGCAGCGGCAGCGCCTGGTCGGCGGCGCGGAGCCGGGCGGCGACGATCGCCCTGCGTTCGGTCTGGTAACTGTCGAGGAGCGCCTCGTGCGGCCCGTGGTGCCAGGCCAGGGCCAGTTTCCAGGCGAGGTTGTCGGCGTCCCTGAGGCCCTCGTCCAGACCGTGCGTGCCCAGCGCGCCCAGGAGGTGGGCCGCGTCCCCGGCGAGGAACACGCGCTCGGCGCGCCAGCGGCGGGCCAGACGGTGGTGGACCGTGTGGACGCCGGTGTCCAGCAGCTCATAGGGCGGGGTGGAGCCACCCGCCCAGCCGGCCAGGGTCTCCCGGATGCGGGCCAGCAGCAGTTCGGGAGTGACCAGGTCCTTGCCGGGCGGCAGGAGCCAGTCCAGGCGCCAGACGCCGTCCGGCAGCGGTCGCGCGGTGACCTCGCCGGCCGAGGGGCCCGACATGCGCCAGGGCGGCATGCGGTGCAGCAACGCTTCGTCGTGCCAGGGCAGTTCCGTACGCAGTGCGGCGACGGCGTGACGTTCCACCGCCGTACGGCCCGGGAAGCGGATGTCCTGGAGCTTGCGCACGGTCGAGCGTGGGCCGTCGCAGCCGACGAGGTAACTGCCTCGCCACCAGGTGCCCTTGGGGCCGCGCGTGTGGGCCGTGACACCCGAGGACTCCTGCTCGATGCCGTCGAGCCGGCTCTCCACCGCAACCTTGACGAGCCGTTCCCCGGCGAGGGCGGCGCGCAGGGCGTCGGTCAGGACGTGCTGGGCGATGTGCAGGGGAGCGGGCTCGGTGCCGTCGAAAACGATCTCGCGCATCACCTGCTTGCGCCGCATCGACCGCCATCCGGCCCAGTGGGCACCGGCCCGGGCCAGGGGCACGCCCGAGAGCCGTTCCACGAGGGCGGCGGTGTCCTCGCGCAGGACGACGGTGCGCGCCGCACGGGGTTCGTCCTTGCCCGGGCCCTCGTCGAGAACGACGCAGGGCACCTCCTGCCGCGCCAGCGCCAGGGCGAGCGTGAGCCCGACGGGTCCCGCTCCGACGATGATCACCGGGTCCACGGCGCGGCGCCCCCTGCCCGCGGTGATGTCCTGAGAGACGTAGGTGAACAGGAAGTCGGAGCAGGGTGCACGATCACAGAACGTATGCAACCCATTGCCGGTGCTTGCGTCAAGTGACCGGCGGCTGGTGGCGATCATGCCGCCGCACCAAGGGTAGCCGGACGACACGCTCGTCACTTGAGGGGGTGTCAGGGTCGGCCGGGGCCGAATGGCTCAGGGCTCGACACGACTGTGGCCCGCCGGAACCCCGGCGGGCCACAGTCGTAGCGGTTGTTCGGGCCGTCAGATCGAGCCGCCGGCACCGGTGCCGTAGGTGCCGCCCACCTCGGCCGCGTTCACGTCGTCGACCTTGTCGGCACCGAGAACAGCACCCGTGCCGCGCTTGCTGCGGCGCAGCCTGCCCTCCAGCCAGGAGGCGAAGGACGTGAGGATGAAGTTCAGGATGATGAAGATGACCGCCACGACGATGAAGCTGGGGATGACGTTCGCGTAGTTGGCCGCGAGTGTGCTGCGCGTGTTGAGCAGTTCGGTGAACCCGAGCATCACGCCGCCCAGCGCGGTGTCCTTCACGATGACGACCAGCTGGCTGACGATTGCGGGCAGCATGGCGGTGACGGCCTGCGGGAGCAGGATGCTCGACATCGTCTGACTCTTGCGCAGGCCGATCGCCATGGCGGCCTCCGACTGTCCCTTGGGCAGGGACAGGATGCCGGCGCGTACGATCTCGGCGAGGACCGAGGCGTTGTAGAGCACCAGGCCGGTGACGACCGCGTAGAGGGGCCGCTCGCCGCTGGGGATGCCGGTGGAGCGGACGTAGAACTCGTTGGCGAACAGCATCAGCAGCAGCACCGGGATGGCCCGGAAGAACTCGACCACCGCGCCGACCGGGACGCGCACCCAGCGGTGATCGGACATGCGGGCGATGCCGAGGACTGCGCCCAGCGGGAGGGCGATGACCATGGCGAGGGCCGCGGCCTTCAGGGTGTCTGCCAGGCCCGGGAGCAGGTAGGTCGTCCAGGCTTCGGAGGTGGTGAACGGTTTCCAGAGGGACCACTCGAGCTGGCCCTTGTCGTCCATCGTCTGCCAGATCCACCACAGCAGGAGGGCGAGCAGGACGAAGAAAAGCACCGAGAAGAGTACGTTGCGCAGCTTGGCCTTCGGGCCCGGGGCATCGTAGAGAACGGACGTCATCGCTTTACCGCCAGTCGCTTGCTCAGCCAACCGAGGAAGAGGCCAGTGGGCAGGGTCAATACCACGAAACCGAAGGCGAAGACCGCGCCGATGAGCAGCGTCTGTGCCTCGTTCTCGATCATTTCCTTCATCAGGAGGGCCGCCTCCGCCACGCCGATTGTGGCCGCCACGGTTGTGTTCTTGGTCAGCGCGATGAGCACATTGGCCAGCGGTCCGATGACGGAGCGGAACGCCTGCGGCAGTACGACGAGCCTTAGGACCTGGCTGAAGCTGAGCCCGATGGCCCGTGCCGCCTCAGCCTGCCCGACGGGCACGGTGTTGATGCCGGAGCGGATCGCCTCGCAGACGAAGGCGGCGGTGTAGGCGACGAGACCGAGTACAGCCAGTCGGAAGTACTTGAGCTCGAAGTCATCGGGCGCGCCCATCGTGACACCGAAGATGTCGGCGAGGCCGAGCGACGTGAAGACGATGATGACGGTCAGAGGAATGTTTCGGACGATGTTCACGTAGGCAGTGCCGAAACCGCGCATCAGCGGCACCGGGCTGACCCGCATGGCCGCCAGGAGGGTTCCCCAAACCAGGGAACCGATGGCCGAGAAGACGGTGAGCTGAACTGTGACCCAGAAAGCGCCCAGCAGGGACGGGTCGTCATAGTCTGAAAGAAAGTCGAACACGATCTCCCGCGCTTCCGGGTGTGTGGCGTAGGTGGCGGACGTGGCGCGCCGTCGTCAAAGAAGTGACGGCGGCGCGCCTGCGGATCCCCGCATCGGCTGCGAGGATCCTGCGTCGGCGGAGTCCCGCGTTACTGGACGATCTGGCCGATCTTCGGGGCGGGCTCGTTCTTGTAGTTCGCCGGTCCGAAGTTCTCCTTGACGGCCTTCTCCCACGAACCGTCGCTGACCATCTTCTCGAGGGCGTCGTTGATCTTGTTCAAAGTCTCGGTGTCGCCCTTCTTGACACCGACGCCGTAGTTCTCGTTGCTCAGCTTCAGGCCGGCGAGCTTGAACTGGCCTTTGTACTGGTCCTGCGCGGCGTATCCGGCGAGGATCGAGTCATCGGTGGTCAGCGCGTCCACGGCGCCGCTCTGCAGAGCGGAGAGGCACTCCGAGTAACCGCCGCGCTCACTCAGCTGGGCCTTCGGTGCGAAGTCGTTCTTGACGTTCTGCGCCGAAGTCGATCCGACGACCGAGCACAGCTTCTTGTCGTTCAGGTCCGTAGCTTCGGTGATGTCCGAGTCCTGCTTCACCAGCAGGTCCTGGTGGGCCAGCAGATACGGACCGGCGAAGTCGACCTTCTCCTTGCGCTCGTCGGTGATCGAGTACGTGGCCGCGATCATCTTCACGTCGCCGCGGGCCAGCGCGTTCTCACGGTCGGCGCTCTTGGTCTCGACCCACTCGATCTGGTTGGGCTCGTAGCCCAGTTCCTTGGCCACGTACGTCGCCACGTCCACGTCGAAGCCGGAGAAGGAACCGTCGGGCTCCTTCAGGCCCAGACCGGGCTGGTCGTACTTGATGCCGATCTTGATCTTGTCGCCGCCTCCGGATCCGGAGCCGTTGGAGTCACCGCCGTCGTCGCCACCGCAGGCGGTGGCGGTCAGGGCGAGCACGAGAGCGGTGGCGGCCGCTGCGGAGACCTTGCGAAGCTTCATGGTGAACATTCCTTTGCCGTGAAGAGAAAACCGTCGTTTCGGGTGACGCGGGTCGTCGCAGGGGCGACACGCGCCTCAGTGGTGCAGGATCTTCGACAGGAAGTCCTTGGCACGGTCGCTGCGCGGATTGCTGAAGAACTGGTCGGGCGCAGCCTCCTCGACGATTCGGCCGTCTGCCATGAACACCACGCGGTTTGCGGCTGATCGTGCGAAACCCATCTCATGGGTGACGACGATCATGGTCATGCCGTCGCGGGCGAGCTGCTGCATGACCTCCAGCACCTCGTTGATCATCTCGGGGTCGAGCGCGGAGGTCGGCTCGTCGAAGAGCATGACCTTCGGCTCCATGGCCAGCGCCCGTGCGATGGCGACGCGCTGCTGCTGGCCTCCGGAGAGCTGTGCCGGGTACTTCTCGGCCTGCGCGGCCACGCCGACCCGGTCAAGCAGGGCACGGGCCCGGTCCTCGGCCGCCTTCTTGTCCTTCTTGCGGACCTTGATCTGGCCGAGCATCACGTTCTCGAGCACGGTCTTGTGCGCGAAGAGGTTGAAGGACTGGAAGACCATCCCGACGTCGGCCCGCAGTCGGGCCAGCGCCCTGCCCTCGGCGGGCAGCGGCTTGCCGTCGATCTCGATCGTGCCGGAGTCGATGGTCTCCAGGCGGTTGATGGTGCGGCACAGGGTGGACTTGCCGGACCCGGAGGGCCCGATGACCACGACGACTTCGCCGCGGGCGATCGTCAGGTCGATGTCCTGGAGTACGTGCAACGCGCCGAAGTGCTTGTTGACGCTCTTCAGGACGACCAGTTCTCCGGTCGCGGCCACATCTTCCTTGGCCACCGATACTTCGGTCATCGCTCTCAGGCTCCGTCCTCCTCGGTTTCGGAGGACAGTAGTGACCCTCTACGACCTGCGTCATTACATCTGAGGGGAATCTGAGCATCACGATCCGGTAGCAATCGGACACGTGTCGTAGTACTTGTGAGCAGCGCTCATACCAGCCGGGTAACGGAAGCGCTCCGCAACCGGAACCCTCTTGACGCCGTCCTCATCCATCAGCGTGACTGCACAAGGTGCACGCGCGCGCGTGCACGCCTTTTTGTACACACCTAGAGCGTACGGCCAGTGGACCGAAGGGGGCCCGGGTGAGACTGCTGCTCGTCGAGGACGACAACCACGTCGCCGCCGCCCTGTCGGCGGTTCTGGCGCGGCACGGGTTCGACGTCACGCATGCGCGCAGCGGTGAGGAGGCCCTCCAGGCGCTCGTTCCCGAGAGCGACTGCTTCGGGGTTGTCCTCCTCGACCTCGGCCTGCCCGACCAGGACGGATACGAGGTCTGCGGCAAGATCCGCAAACGCACCAGCACCCCGGTGATCATGGTCACGGCGCGTTCCGACGTGCGCTCCCGCATCCACGGCCTCAACCTCGGCGCCGACGACTACGTGGTGAAGCCCTACGACACGGGGGAGCTGCTCGCCCGCATCCACGCCGTGAGCCGGCGCACCTCCCACGAGGACACCTCCAGCGGCATCGAGACCGAACTGCGGCTCGGGCCCGTGCACATCGAGCTGCCCACGCGCCGGGTCAGTGTGGACGGCTCGGTGATCCAGCTGACCCGCAAGGAGTTCGACCTGCTGGCCCTGCTCGCCCAGCGGCCCGGGGTGGTCTTCCGCCGGGAGCAGATCATCAGCGAGGTGTGGCGGACCAGCTGGGAGGGGACCGGGCGCACGCTCGAGGTGCACGTCGCGTCGCTGCGCGCCAAGCTGCGCATGCCCGCCCTCATCGAGACCGTACGCGGGGTCGGCTACCGGCTCGTCGCGCCTGCCGGATAGCGGGGCCGGGTGCGCACTCGTCTGCTCCCGCTGCTCATCGTCCTGATGGCGGCCGTGCTCCTCGCGCTCGGCATCCCGCTCGCCGTCAGCCTCGCCGGCGCGCAGCAGCAGAAGGTCGTCGTCGACCGGATCGACGACACGGCACGCTTCGCGGCCCTCGCCCAGTTCGTCACCGACTCGCCCGACGAGACCACCAGCGCGTTCGAGAACGAGCGCCTGGCCACCCTCAGCAGCGAACTGCGCAGCTACTACGAGGTCTACGGCATCCGGTCCGGCGTCTTCTACCGCGGCGGCAGCGCCATGGCCCACGCACCGGCCAAGTGGTCCCTGCCGTCGGAGGGCGAGGTCAGGGACGCCTTCGACGAGGCCCTGCTGAGCCGCCGCAGCCACGACCCTAAGCAGGTGTGGCCCTGGCAGCGCCGCAACCTCGTGGTCGCCTCGCCGGTCATCCGGGACGGCGATGTCGTCGCGGTCGTCGTCACCGACTCGCCCACCGGGCAGATGCGCTCGCGCACGCTGCACGGCTGGCTGGTCATAGGCGCGGGTGAGTCCGCCGCGATGCTGCTGGCCGTCGGTGCCGCCCTGCGGCTGACCGGCTGGGTGCTCAAGCCCGTACGGGTCCTGGACGCCACCACCCACGACATCGCCACCGGGCGGCTCAAGTCCCGGGTCGCCGCGGCCGGCGGGCCGCCGGAACTCCGTCGCCTGGCCCGGTCGTTCAACGAGATGGCGGACAACGTCGAGGACGTGCTGGAGCAGCAGCGCGCCTTCGTCGCCGATGCCTCGCACCAGCTGCGCAACCCCCTCGCGGCGCTGCTGCTGCGCATCGAGCTGCTCTCCTTCGAACTGCCCGAGGGCAACAAGGAGATCGCCTCGGTCCAGGCCGAGGGCAAGCGCCTCGCGCGGGTCCTGGACGATCTGCTCGACCTGGCGCTGGCCGAGCACACCGAGGCGGATCTGCGGATCACCGACATCGGCGAACTCGCCGCCGAACGCCTCGCGGCCTGGGCCCCGACCGCCGAGGCCAAGGGCGTATGCCTCGTGGGCGACTGCCCGCCGACGACCGCGTGGGCCGACCCGGTCGCACTCTCCAGCGCGCTGGACGCGGTCATCGACAACGCGGTGAAGTTCACGCCCGAGGGCCAGACGGTCGAGGTCACCGTCGCCTTCCACGGCGACACCTCCACCGTCGTCGTCACCGACCGCGGCCCCGGTCTCACCGACGAGGAGCTGGCCCGCGTCGGCGACCGTTTCTGGCGCAGCGGCCGTCACCAGAACATCAAGGGATCGGGCCTCGGACTGTCCATCTCACGGGCGCTGCTCGCGGCGGGCGGCGGTTCGATCGTGTACGACCATCACGAGCCGCACGGGCTGCGGGTGACGGTGCGCTTGCCCAGGTCGGGTCCTACGGCTTGACCGACTGGTAGTACCGCTGGGCGCCGACGTGCAGCTGGAGCGGGTCGGTGTAGATCGCCGTGCGGACGTCGACCAGCTGGGCGGAGTGCACGGTCGCGCCGATGCCGTCCCGGCTGTCGAGCACCGTACGGGTCAGCCACCTGGTGAGCCGCGGATCCATGTCGCTGCGCGTGATCAGCAGGTTCGACACGGCCAGGGTCGGCACCGGGTCACCGCGCTGGATGGTGGGGTAGGCCGACTCCGGCATCTTCGTGGCGCGGTAGTAGCGCGTGGCACCGCCCTGGTCATGCAGCTTGGCCACGAGCGTGGCGTCGATCGGCACGAACCGGAAGGCCGGCGCCGACATCTTCGCCAGCCGGCTCAGTCCGTCCGTGGGCAGTCCGCCGGACCAGAAGAACGCGTCGAGGCCGTGCCCGAGCCGCTTGGGCCCGGTGTCGATGCCGTCCGACGACGGCTCGATGTCCTTCTCCGGGTCGATGCCGGCCGCCTTCAGCACGCCGTTCGCTATCAGCCGCACGCCGGAGTTCGGCAGCCCTATGGCCACCCGCTTGCCCCGCAGGTCCGCGACGGAGCGGATGTCCGAGTCCGGCGGCACGACGAGCTGGACGTAGTCGTCGTACAGGCGTGCGACGCCGCGCAGCCGGTCGGCGCCCGCGCTGTTGTCGAGCTTGTACGTGGCGACCGCGTCGGCCGCGGCGATCGCGAAGTCGGACTTGCCGGTCGCCACCTCAGCGAGGTTCTCCTGCGAACCGGCACTGGTCAGCAACCGCACTTTCAGATCGGGCATGTCCCTGCGGAGCTCGGCCCGCAGGAGTTCGCCGTACTCGTGGTAGACCCCCGCGCGCGTGCCCGTGCTGAACGTGATCGTCCCGCTCGGCGGCTCATCGGCCCAGGGGCGCAGCCACCACAGCAGCAGGCCGAGGACCACGAGGGCGGCGGTGCCGCCCGTCAGGGTCCGCTGCCTGCCGATACGGGGGATCTTCTGGGACATGCGCGAGATCCTGCCAGCCACCGTGCCCCTCTGACCAGGGGAAGGGGCATCGCCGGGGCGGACAGGAGTGTCAGTGGCGGCCGTTACAGTCGCCCCCATGAGCTCGTCGCCCGCTGACCTGGTCCGTGAATTCCACCTTGCCTTCGGCCTGGACGCCCGCAGCACACCGACGCAGGTCCCGCCGCAACTCGCCGCCCACCGGGGCGAACTCCTCGCGGAGGAGGCCGCCGAGGTCGCCGAGGTGTCGGTGCGGGGCCCACTCGACCGGCTCGCCCACGAACTGGCCGACGTGGTCTACGTCGCCTACGGCACGGCCCTGGTCCACGGCATCGACCTCGACGCGGTCCTGGCCGAGATCCACCGCTCCAACATGACCAAGCTCGGCCCGGACGGCACCGTCGCCCGACGCGAGGACGGCAAGGTCCTCAAGGGCGAGCACTACGAGGCGCCGGATGTGCCGGGGGTGCTGCGCAGGCAGGGGTGGGTGCCGGGCCGGGGCGACTGACCCGGGCCCGCCCGGCACCGCGGCCTCGGTCGGTGACTGGGGCCCCGCCGTCGGCTGTTCGGCCGGCGGCCGGGGCATTGAGTTTCGCCACCGGCCGCTCGCCGGCAGCCGGGGCCTCGGTTTCCACCGTGGGTCTGCTTCGGGGGCGGCGAACGGAGCCCCGGCGTCCGTCCCTGGCTGCTTCGGTCGGCGGCCGGGGCCTCGTTTCCGCGTCGGTTGCGCCGGTCGGTGACCGAAGCCCCGGCTATCGTCGCCCGCTGCTCAGCGGGTGACCGACGTCCGGCTCCCCTCGCCCGCTGCTCAGTCGGCGACCGGGGCCTCGGCTTCCGTGGGCCGGGGCGCGGGCTCCGGGCGGAGGGGCTCGCGACGCCGGGTCCACCAGGTCGCCACCGGCTCGGTGTAGCGCGCGGTGAGCGGGCCCAGGACGACCAGGATCAGGACGTAGGCGGTGGCCAGAGGGCCGAGGGACGGTTCGACGCCGGCCGCGACGGCGAGGCCCGCGATGACGATCGAGAACTCGCCGCGGGCGACCAGCGCACCACCCGCCCGCCAGCGGCCCTTGACGGAGATCCCGGCCCGCCGCGCCGCCCAGTAGCCGGTGGCGATCTTCGTCAGGGCGGTGACGACGGCCAGCCCGAGGGCGGGCAGCAGCACGGGCGGGATGCTCGACGGGTCGGTGTGCAGCCCGAAGAAGACGAAGAAGACCGCCGCGAACAGGTCGCGCAGGGGGCTCAGCAGTGTGTGCGCGCCCTCCGCCACCTCCCCGGACAGCGCGATGCCCACCAGGAAGGCCCCCACCGCCGCGGAGACCTGCAACTGCTGCGCGATACCCGCGACCAGGATCGTCAGGCCCAGCACGACCAGCAGCAGCTTCTCCGGGTCGTCACTGGAGACGAACCGGGAGATGACCCTGCCGTAGCGCAGGGCCAGGAACAGCACGAGCCCCGCCGCGCCCAGCGCGATCGCCAGGGTCAGACTGCCTGCGAGCAGCCCGGCCCCCGCCACCAGCGCCGTGACGATCGGCAGGTACATCGCCATCGCCAGGTCCTCCAGCACGAGCACACTGAGGATCACCGGGGTCTCACGGTTGCCTACCCGGCCCAGGTCGCCCAGCACCTTCGCGATCACGCCCGACGACGAGATCCAGGTGACACCGGCCAGGACCACGGCGGCCACCGGCCCCCAGCCGAGGAGCAACGCCACCGCGGCTCCCGGCAGCGCGTTGAGCGCGCAGTCGACCAGACCGGACGGGTAGTGCGTCTTGAGGTTGGAGACCAGATCGCTCGCCGTGTATTCCAGGCCCAGCATCAGCAGGAGCAGGATGACGCCGATCTCGGCGCCCGTGGCGACGAACTCCTCGCTCGCGCCCAGCGGCAGCAGACCGCCCTCGCCGAACGCCAGACCGGCCAGGAGGTACAGCGGTATCGGCGACAGCCGGAACCGGCCGGCGAACCGGCCGAGCAGGCCGAGGCCGAGGATGATGGAACCGAACTCGATCAGCAGGACCGCGGAGTGCACCGGCTCACTCCCGCTCGAGTATCGTCGCGGCCGCGTCGACGCCCTCACGCGTCCCGACGACGATCAGCGTGTCACCGCCCGCCAGCCGGAAGTCCGGCGCCGGCGACGGAATGGCCTCGGCCCGCCGCAACACCGCCACCACCGAGGCACCCGTGTCCGTCCGCATCCGCGTGTCGCCCAGCACCCGCCCGTTCCAGCGCGAGGTCGCGGCCACCTCGACCCGCTCGGCGACCAGCCCCAGGTCCGTGGTGTACAGCAGGCTGGGGCTGTGGTGGGACGGCTTCAGCGCGTCGATCAGCGACCCCGCCTCCGAGCTGGTCAGCCGCAGGGACTGCGCACAGGAGTCCGGGTCGTCGGCCCGGTACACATTCACCGTGCGCGTGCCGTCGCGGTGCGCCACCACCGACAGATGGCGGTGTTCCCGGGTCTCCAGGTCGTACTGGACCCCGATACCCGGCAGCGGTGTTGCCCTCAGGCGCGGAGCTGACACGTTGCTTCCCCTTGGCCGTCGTGTTCGTCATGGCGTATTGCTCTTGTCGGTTTGGTCTTGTCGGTCTGGTGAACGGTTTCGATCATCGGATCGGTCAACTCCGCATGCTGCCATCCTGCCGAACGGTGACGACATGAGTGTCGTGACGGACAACGGAGATACGCCACGGCCGGTCGCCGGACAGGGTGGAAGGGGCTGTGTCCTGCGCGAGGGCCGGAAGGGGCGGACCTGACCCAGGAACGTGTCCTCGTTCTGGCGAATCTTCTCATTCAACGCCGCCGGTCGGGTCGTGGCCACCGCGTTGCTGCTCGGCCCGGACACCGTGTCCACCCCCATCCTGGCGGGCGAGACGCTCGCCCTGTTCGCAGATGGCCACACCCTCGTACGCCGTGGAGTCCGCCTCATCCTCGGCGGGGAACCGGGCCGGCCTCGGCACCGTCGCCGAGGCCGGCGCACGGGCCCGGGAGACAGCCCCTCGACCTGGCCGTCACCGAACGCGAGGAGGCGACCTCAAGCCGGTCGCCGAGGGGTGCAGCTCCAGGGAGATCGGCGAACTCCTCTTCATGGGCGCCAAGCCCGCCCAACTTCATCGGCGCCAAGCCCGCCCAACGCCACCGCGCCAACCTCCTGTGGAGGCTCGGCATGCGCGACCGCCCGGAGCCGACCCGGTACGCGATCCGGGCCGGCCCGATCGAGCCGTGAGCCCTCGGCCCGGGTTGTCCACAGGCGGCCGAGCCACGTTCGCCGACCGCCTACCCTTGTCCCCATGAGCAGCATCGACCGGAGCCAGTCAGTGGGCGGCACGCGCACGTATGAGGTACGCACCTACGGGTGCCAGATGAACGTCCACGACTCCGAGCGATTGGCCGGACTGCTGGAGGACGCGGGCTACGTCCGCGCCTCCGAGAGCGCCGACGGGGCCGACGTCGTCGTCTTCAACACCTGCGCCGTGCGGGAGAACGCCGACAACAAGCTGTACGGAAACCTCGGCCACCTCGCGCCGAAGAAGGCCGCCCGCCCGGGCATGCAGATCGCGGTCGGCGGCTGTCTCGCGCAGAAGGACCGCGACACCATCGTGAAGAAGGCGCCCTGGGTGGACGTCGTCTTCGGTACGCACAACATCGGCAAGCTGCCGGTCCTTCTGGAGCGCGCCCGCGTGCAGGAGGAGGCGCAGGTCGAGATCGCCGAGTCCCTGGAGGAGTTCCCCTCGACGCTGCCGACGCGCCGCGAGAGCGCGTACGCGGCGTGGGTCTCCATCTCCGTCGGCTGCAACAACACCTGCACCTTCTGCATTGTCCCGGCCCTGCGCGGCAAGGAGAAGGACCGCCGCCCCGGCGACATCCTCGCCGAGATCGAGGCCCTGGTCGCCGAGGGCGTCTCCGAGGTCACGCTCCTCGGACAGAACGTCAACGCCTACGGATCCGACATCGGCGACCGCGAGGCCTTCAGCAAGCTGCTGCGCGCCTGCGGGAAGATCGACGGCCTGGAGCGCGTCCGCTTCACCTCCCCGCACCCGCGCGACTTCACCGACGACGTCATCGCCGCCATGGCCGAGACGCCGAGCGTGATGCCGCAGCTGCACATGCCGCTGCAGTCCGGCTCCGACCCCGTTCTGAAAGCGATGCGCCGCTCCTACCGCCAGGAGCGCTTCCTGGGGATCATCGAGAAGGTCCGTGCCGCCATCCCGCACGCGGCGATCAGCACCGACATCATCGTGGGCTTCCCCGGCGAGACCGAGGAGGACTTCGAGCAGACGCTGCACGTGGTGCGCGAGGCCCGTTTCGCCCAGGCCTTCACCTTCCAGTACTCCAAGCGCCCCGGCACCCCGGCCGCCGAGATGGACGGCCAGATCCCCAAGAAGGTCGTCCAGGAGCGCTACGAGCGTCTGGTCGCCCTCCAGGAGGAGATCTCCTGGGAGGAGAACAAGAAGCAGGTCGGCCGCACGCTGGAGCTGATGGTCGCCGAGGGCGAGGGCCGCAAGGACGACACCACCCACCGCCTGTCCGGCCGCGCCCCCGACAACCGCCTCGTCCACTTCACCAAGCCGGACCAGGAGGTCCGCCCCGGCGACGTGGTCACGGTAGAGATCACCTACGCCGCCCCGCACCACCTCCTCGCCGAGGGCCCGGCGCTGGCTGTGCGCCGTACGCGCGCGGGCGACGCCTGGGAGAAGCGGACCGCGGCTGAGCAGGCCAAGCCCGTCGGTGTGATGCTGGGACTGCCGAAGATCGGCGCCCCGGAGCCGCTGCCGGTCGCGGCGAGCGGGTGCGGCTGCGACTGATCCGTGAGGTGACGGCGGGGAGCCGGTGCCGGGGACGGCCGGTCCTCGGGACGGATCCGCACTCGCCTGTCCGTCCACGTCCACGCGGGATGACCGTCCGAGTCCGTGCGGGACGGCTGCCCGAGACAGTCCGGGATGACTGCCCGTGGGGACGCCCGCCTCCCGCCGTCCGTACGGTCCGGAGTTACCCTGCCGATCATGCTTGTCGCCGCCGCTGTCTGTCCCTGCCCGCCCCTGCTGGTTCCCGAGGTCGCCGCGGGGGCCGCTCCGGAGCTGGACACCGCGCGGGCCGCCTGCACGGACGCGCTGGGCGTGCTCGCCGCCGCCCGGCCCGACCGGCTCGTGGTCGTCGGTCCGGCGGAGGGCACCGGGCCGGAGACGTACCCGGAGGGCACGCGGGGTTCGTTCCGGGGCTTCGGCGTCGATCTCGACGTACGGCTGGGACCGGCCGGGTACCGCAACGGGGACGGCTACGGGGACACTGACCGCCGGTTGCCGTACTCGCTCACCGTGGCCGCCTGGCTGCTGGAGCGGACCGGGTGGTCCGGTGCCCCGGTCGAGGGACTCGGCGTGGGGGAGCGGCTCGCGCCCCAGCGGTGTGCCGAGACGGGCAGGGACGTCGCCGCGGGGGCCGACCGAGTGGCGCTGCTGGTGATGGGTGACGCCAGCGCGTGCCGGACGCTCAAGGCGCCGGGCTATCTGGACGAACGGGCGGCGCCCTTCGACGCGGAGGCCGCGCGTGCGCTCGGCGCGGCGGACATGGCCGCTCTCACCTCGCTCGACACCGTGCTGGCGCACGAGTTGAAGGCTTCCGGCCGGGCCCCCTGGCAGGTCCTGGCGGGCGCGGCCGAGGGCGCCGGCCTCGGCGGTGCACTGCGGTACGAGGATGCCCCGTACGGCGTGGGATACATCGTCGCCAGCTGGTCGTAGAGCGGGCGGCAGGACACGGGAACGGCGGACGGCGGGGAGCCGGAGTGCTCCGCGGCCGTCCGCCGATGTGCCCTTCAGTTCAGTCAGCTCAGTGCGCCGGTGCGTGTCAGGAAGTGGGCGGTGGC
Organism: Streptomyces sp. NPDC033136; assembly: GCF_055578235.1. Taxonomy (NCBI): domain Bacteria; kingdom Bacillati; phylum Actinomycetota; class Actinomycetes; order Kitasatosporales; family Streptomycetaceae; genus Streptomyces; species Streptomyces sp. NPDC033136. The sequence goes on along the minus strand of NZ_JBVIPD010000024.1, from coordinate 91,660 downwards.
GCGTCGTCCGGCGGCGTGGTGGCGCCCGGATCCCGCGGCGGCACGGTGCGGCTCGCATCGTTCGGCGCGGTCGCGTGCGGCGGTGTGCCCGCGCCCGGCGGCGGTGTCGTGGTGCCCGTCTCCGGCGGCGTGGTCCCCGCGCCCGGTGCCGTGCCACCAGCGCCCGGTGTCGTGCCACCCGCGGCCGGTCCGCTGTCGCCCTGGTGCGCGAATCGGACCATGGCGCCCTTGGCCTTGCCCGTGCCCGACTGGATCTTGTCGCTGTACTTGCCCTTGGTTCTCTTGTCGACGACCCTCGCGGCCTTGTCGAGGCCGTGGTGGATCTTGTCCTCGTGCCGCTGCGCGAGGTCCGAGACCTTGCCCTTGGCCGGGCCCAGCTTGGCCCTCACGTTGTCCAGGAGACCCATGGTTCACCTTCCCTCGCGCGGGGCGGTCACGTACGGGCGCCCTCACCGGCCTCGTTGTCGGCCACCTTCTCGGTGGACTGCTGCTTGGGGATGTCGACGCCCTCGGTGCCGGTGACCTCCACGGTGGCCTCGGCGGTGACCTCGTCAGCCGGCCTGTCCGCTTCCGTCGCCCCGTCCGTGCCCTTCGTCTCCGCGGCCCCGGCCGTCTCCTCCGCCTCGGACCCGGCCTTCGCCGTGTCGGCCTGAGCGTCGGCGGCAGGCGCCTCCGCTGTGGCCTTCGACCGCCGGAGAAGTCGTGCAAAAACGCCCATATCCACTCCATACGTTACTCGTGCGGGCGAAATCCCGCGTCGCCCGGGGCGTCGGTTTGCGCGGCCCGGGCCACCGCCTCTGCGATTCAGCGGCAGGAACCTCGCAACGGGCAACGACCCCGCGGCCGTGGCGTCACGTAACTCGTTCGAGACCGGGGCTCGAGGTTTGCGAGACTGGGGCCGTGAGCAGCGCACCCCCCGCCCCCCGCGTCATCGCCGTCGTCGGTCCCACCGCGGCCGGAAAGTCCGATCTGGGTGTCTTCCTGGCCCAGCGTCTCGGCGGCGAGGTCGTCAATGCCGACTCCATGCAGCTCTACCGAGGGATGGACATCGGAACCGCCAAGCTGACGCCCGAAGAGCGCGACGGTGTCCCGCACCACCTGCTGGACATCTGGGACGTGACCGCCACGGCGTCCGTCGCCGAGTACCAGCGCCTGGCCCGCGAGCGTATCGACGCACTGCTCACTGAGGGCCGCTGGCCGATCCTGGTCGGCGGCTCCGGACTGTACGTGCGCGGGGCCGTCGACAACCTGGAGTTCCCCGGCACGGACCCCGAGGTCCGCGCCCGCCTGGAAGAGGAGCTCACGCTGCGCGGCTCCGGCGCGCTGCACGCCCGGCTGGGCGCCGCCGACCCCGAGGCCGCTCGCGCGATCCTGCCGAGCAACGGCCGCCGGGTCGTCCGCGCCCTGGAGGTGATCGAGATCACCGGCCGTCCCTTCACCGCCAACCTCCCCGGCCATGACTCGGTGTACGACACTCTGCAGATCGGTGTCGACGTGGCCCGCCCCGAGCTGGACGATCGCATCGCACGCCGGGTCGACCGGATGTGGGACGCCGGCCTTGTCGACGAGGTGCGCGCACTGGAGGCGCAGGGGTTGCGCGAAGGGCGTACGGCCTCGCGCGCGCTCGGCTACCAGCAGGTGCTCGCGGCGCTCGCCCGGGAGTGCACCCTCGAGGACGCGCGGACCGAGACCGTCCGTGCCACCAAGCGCTTCGCGCGCCGCCAGGATTCATGGTTCAGGCGCGATCCCCGGGTGCACTGGTTGAGTGGGGCCGCGGCCGATCTCACAGAACTTCCGCAGCTCGCGCTGTCTTTGGTCGAACGACCGGTTACAGCCTGATCACGTCCTGGCATCGGGACGCCCAGGCCGTCATCCGGTCCTTCGATGGCGTGCCATCATCGAGCTTCGATCGACCGAGTTGAGTCCTAGTTGGGAGGGCGCGTGGCGATGGAGGCCGGCCCTCGCGACACCGCACAAAGCACCGATCACATCACCGCCGAGCGGGATGAGCCGGGGCTCGGGGACGGACCGGAGCAGGAGACGGACCGTCTCAGCTCCGACGGGCCCGACGAGACACCGGGTGTGACGGACGACGGCCCGGAGCCCGACGAGATGTTCGCGGGCGAGGTCGAGGTCGAATTGCGCCCGCAGCGCCGCCTGCGCATATGGCAGCTCGCACCCATCGTGGGTCTGGCGGCAGTCGGCTCCCTGATGTTCGCGTTCCCGCTCGCCTTCGACTTCGGCGACAGCGGGGCCGTCATCGCCATGCTCGGCCTGCTGATCTGCTCGTGCGCGGCAGGCTGGGGCATGATGGCCGCCCGCCGGGTCGGCTACACCTTGCCGGGCCTCCCGGCCAGGGGGTCGGGCCGCAGAGCCGACTGGCGGGTCGTCGTGGCATACGCGGTGATGGTGGCCGCGGTGGTAGTGCTGGCGGTCTGGCGCGTGGCAAGACTCCGCTAGGGCTCACGCCTCGTTCAGGGGCACGGGGCCGTCGATACGCGCCCGAGCCCGACGCGCAGCGCAGCCGCGCCGCAGGACGAACGTGTCGCTCCGCCGCGTGGCGAGTCAGGCCTCACCATGCCGCGCACGGCCTCACGGCCGACTACCCCGGCACCCGTACCCGGCCCCGCTCGCGCCGCGCCCCGTACGATCGAGGGCATGAGCACGCGGATCCCCTTCCTCAAGGGCCACGGCACCGAGAACGACTTCGTGATCGTCCCGGACCCCGAGAACGCCGTCGACCTCCCCCCGGCCGTCGTCGCCACCCTGTGTGACCGTCGCGCGGGCATCGGCGGTGACGGACTGCTGCACGTGGTGCGATCCGCGGCGCATCCCGAGGCCGAGGACATGGCGGCCGAGGCCGAGTGGTTCATGGACTACCGCAACGGCGACGGCTCGATCGCCGAGATGTGCGGCAACGGCGTGCGCGTCTTCGCGCGCTACCTCCAGCGCGCCGGACACGTCACCGAAGGGGACATCACGGTCGCCACGCGCGGAGGCGTCAAAACCGTCCACATCGCCAAGGACGGTGACGTCACCGTCGGCATGGGCAAGGCGCTGCTCCCCGAGGGCGACGTCACCGTGAGCGTCGGCGAACGCAGATGGCCCGCGCGGAACGTCAACATGGGCAACCCGCACGCCGTCGCCTTCGTGGACGACCTCGCGCACGCCGGTGACCTGTTCTCCCCGCCGCCCTTCAGCCCGGCCGCCGCCTACCCGGACGGCGTGAACGTCGAATTCGTGGTCGACCGCGGCCCGCAGCACGTCGCGCTGCGCGTGCACGAGCGCGGCGCCGGCGAGACCCGCTCGTGCGGCACGGGCGCGTGCGCGGTCGCCGTGGCCACCGCCCGCCGCGACGGTGCCGACCCGGCGGTCACCGGTACCCCGGCGACCTACACCGTGGACGTCCCCGGCGGCACCCTGGTGATCACCGAGCGGCCCGACGGCGAGATCGAGATGACCGGCCCGGCGGTGATCGTGGCCGAGGGGGAGATCGACGCGGCCTGGCTGGACACCGCCACGCGCGCGTGAACAGCGGACAGGCTGGACGCCGCCACGCACGCGTGAACAAGCGCAGACGGCCCTGAAGGCCACGCGCTGTCGGCCGGTCCTCAAAGGCCGCGTGCCGTCGGCCGCTCGACCCGAAACCACCGTAAGGAACCGGCCACTTGGCGGGAAAAGAACCGTCATGCTCACGACGTATGGGGGTGCAAACCTCACATTCGTCCCTCGAATGGGTGATCAGTTTCACGCTCGGCGAGAGGCGGTCAGCCTGGCATGGTGGGCTCGGTAGCATCAAGCACCGGCCCGGACGGGGGACCGAAGCCGCCCCCTGAGCCGTGTCCGCCCTGGGGCACCCCGTCCGCCGGTTGACGCAGCCGGAGGTGCCCATGAGTGCGGAGGCCACGAATTCCGTGACCCCAGGCCCGATGACGGGCGCGGTGTCGGGTCCGCTGACGCCGACAGCCCCGCGCAGAAAGGCCCGCCCCCGGATCGACCTGCGCCGCCTCGGCAGAGCCGCTCTGCTCGGCCCCGCCGCACGCGGTCGGCTGCCCGACGCCATCAGCCACGTCGTCGAGGCCCACCGCGCCCACCACCCCGACGCGGACCTCGAACCCCTGCGCCGCGCCTACGTCCTGGCCGAGTCCTCGCACCGCGGCCAGATGCGCAAGAGCGGCGAGCCGTACATCACGCACCCGCTCGCCGTGACCCTGATCCTCGCCGAACTCGGCGCCGAGACCACCACGTTGACCGCTTCCCTCCTCCACGACACCGTCGAGGACACGGACGTGACGCTGGACCAGGTCCGCGACCAGTTCGGCGAGGAGGTCCGCTACCTCGTCGACGGCGTCACCAAACTGGAAAAGGTCGACTACGGCGCAGCGGCCGAGCCCGAGACCTTCCGCAAGATGCTCGTCGCCACCGGCAACGACGTCCGCGTCATGTCGATCAAACTCGCCGACCGGCTGCACAACATGCGCACCCTCGGCGTCATGCGCCCCGAGAAACAGGAGCGCATCGCCAAGGTGACACGTGACGTACTCATCCCGCTCGCCGAACGACTCGGCGTCCAGGCGCTCAAGACCGAACTCGAGGATCTGGTCTTCGCAATCCTGCACCCCGAGGAGTACGCGCACACCAGGGAGCTGATCGTCCGCAACGCCGGCCGCGCGGACGACCCCCTCGCCGAGGTCGCCGACGAGGTACGCACGGTGCTGCGCGAGGCGGACACCACGGCCGAAGTCCTCATCCGGCCGCGCCACTTCGTCTCCGTGCACCGGGTCTCCCGCAAACGTGGCCGGCTCCGCGGCTCCGACTTCGGCCGCGTGCTGGTGCTGGTCAGTGAGGACGCCGACTGCTACGGCGTCCTGGGCGAACTCCACACCTGCATGACGCCGGTGGTCTCGGAGTTCAAGGACTTCATCGCCGTACCGAAGTTCAACCTTTACCAGTCCCTGCACACGGCCGTCGCGCGCGACGACGGCCAGGTCGTCGAAGTCCTCATCCGCACCCACCAGATGCACAAGGTCGCGGAGGCGGGAGTCGTCGCCCTCGGCAACCCGTACGCCCCGGCCCCCGACGACCCGGCCGACGGCGAGCGCGTCGACCCCACCCGCCCCGGCTGGCTCTCCCGGCTCCTCGACTGGCAGGAGGCGGCACCCGACCCGGACCACTTCTGGTCCACTCTTCGTGAGGACCTCGCCCAGGACCGCGAGATCACCGTCTTCCGGCCCGACGGCGGCACGCTCGGCCTGCCCGAGGGGGCGACCTGCGTGGACGCCGCGTACGCGCAGTACGGGGAGGACGCGCACGCGTGCATCGGCGCCCGGGTCAACGGCCGCCTCGCGACGCTGAGCACCGTCCTGAAGGACGGCGACACCGTGCAGCTCCTCATGGGCCAGGATCCGGCCTCCGAGCCCTCCCGGGAGTGGCTGGAGCACGCGCATACGCCCGCGGCCCGGATCGCCATCCAGCGGTGGCTGGCCGCCCACCCTGCGCAGGCCGAGGCACAGGCGAGCGAGGCACACAGCGCGGACGACCGGGGGGCTCTTCGGCCGGCCGCCGACGTGCCCGACGCGGACGGGGCTCCCGGGCAGGGCGCCGCCCGCACCGCGACTGCCACCGCCGACGTCGCAGCCGACCTGCCCGGCGCGACCGTCCGGCTCGCCCGCTGCTGTACACCCGTACCGCCCGACGGGATCACCGGCTTCGCCGTACGCGGGGGAGCAGTGACCGTGCACCGCGTCGAGTGCGCGGCGGTGGCGCGTATGAAAGAGGGGGGGCGTGCAGAGGTCGGCGTGCGCTGGGGCGATGCCACCGAGTGCCGGGTCACGCTGGTAGCTGAATCGTTCGTCCGTCCGCATCTGCTCGCGGACCTCACCGAGGCCATGGCCGTCGAAGGTGCCGAGATCGTCTCCGCGACCGTCGAGCCCCCGACCCAGCAGCAGGTCCGCCACACGTACACCGTGCAACTCCCGGACGCGGCCCACCTGCCCGCCCTGATGCGAGCGATGCGGAACGTGGCCGGGGTGTACGACGTGAGCCGGGCACAGCCGCAGACGCAGGGCGGCTGAGCCGGCCGGCTGAGAAGGAACGGCACCCGGCGCAGGCGCCGGTCCCCGGTTCGGGTGGGGCGGACGCGCGTCGTCCCCGTCGTGCCCGCGCACGCTGATAGCCGTGGGGCATGCCCCACACCCCCCACACCCGAGCATCGCGTTCCCGTCGGCGACGGGCCTGCGCCGCCCTGCTCGCCTCGGCCGTCTCCGTCAGCCTCGTCGCCGCGAGCGCCCCCGCCGTTCCGCTCGGCGTCGGCGACCGCCTCTTCCCGTACCTGGGCAACCCCGGTTACGACGTCGCGTCGTACGACCTCTCCTTCACCTATTTCGGCAAGAACAGCGAGCCGCTGGGCGCCGTCACCACCATCGACGCCTGGACCACCGACGACCTGGACCGGATCAACCTGGACTTCGCCCACGGCACGGTCCGCTCGGTCGAGGTCGACGGAGACCCCGCGGAGTTCCGCACCGCCGGCGAGGACCTGGTGATCACGCCCGAGGACTCCGTGTCGGACGGCAACTGGATGCGGATCACCGTCCGGCACACCAGCGACCCCATGCCCGCCGAGGGCCGTGAGGGCGGCTGGGTGCGCACCGCGGACGGCCTCGCCATGGCCAACCAGGCCGACGCCGCACACCTGGTCTTCCCGTGCAACGACCACCCCTCCGACAAGGCCATGTTCACCATCCGCGTGATCGCCCCCGACGGGCACACGGCCGTCGCCAACGGCCTTTCCGCCGGTGTGCACAGGTCGGGCGGCTCGACCACGTGGACGTACCGCACTCAACACCCCATGGCCACCGAGCTCGCCCAGGTCTCCATCGGCCGTTCCACCGTACTGCGCCGCACCGGCCCGCACGGTCTGCCCGTCCGGGACGTCGTACCGACGCGGCACCGCAAAGCCCTCGAACCCTGGCTGGAGAAGACCCCCGCCCAGATCGAGTGGATGGAGAGCAAGGTCGGCCGCTACCCCTTCGAGACCTACGGTGTGCTCATGGCCGACGCCTCCACCGGCTTCGAACTGGAGACGCAGACACTCTCCCTCTTCGAGCGGGAGCTGTTCACCGAGCCCGTCTACCCCCAGTGGTACGTCGAGTCGATCATGATCCACGAGCTGGCCCACCAGTGGTTCGGCAACAGCGTCGGTCCCCGCACCTGGTCCGACCTGTGGCTCAACGAGGGACACGCCACCTGGTACGAGGCGCTGTACGCCGAGGAGCAGGCCGGCAAGCCGATGAGGGACCGGATGAGGGCCGCTTACGGCGCCTCCGACCGCTGGCGCGCCGCCGGCGGACCGCCCGCCGCCCCCAAGGCCCCCGAGCCCGGCCGTAAGACCGGCATCTTCCGGCCCAACGTCTACGACGGCGCCGCACTCGTCCTGTACGCCCTGCGCCAGGAGATCGGCCGCCCGGCCTTCGAGCGACTGCAGCGCGCGTGGGTCGGCCGCCACCAGGACGGCACGGCCACGACGGAGGACTTCGTCCGGCTCGCCACCGAGATCTCCGGGCGCGACCTGGACGGCTTCTTCCAGGGCTGGCTGTACGGCCGGACGACCCCGCCGATGCCGGGGCACGCGGACTGGAAGCCGGAGACGACGCCCGCGGAGCCGGCGGAACCGGCCGAGCCCGCCGCATCGGCCGAGCCCGCCGGGGAACGGGCCGCACCGGCCGAGCCCGCCGGGGAACGGGCCGAGCCCGCCGAAGCAGCCGCCCAATAACACGATGACGAGACGCCACGTGCCGTGCGACCATCTTCAGGTCGGCGCGGCACGGAGCGCCGGGAATCTCCCGGAGCGCCCGTGCGTTGTGGACAGTGACGGAACGGCTGTCAGCGGTCCGCCGCCGAAAACGGTTTCCCAGCTACGTAAGGATCCAATGACCTCCTCTTCTTCCTTTTCCCAGGACACCCCGCGCTCCGCGCACAGCCACCCCGAGGGTCTTCGGGCCGATGCCCTGATGGAAGAGGACGTCGCCTGGAGCCACGAGATCGACGGAGAGCGGGACGGCGACCAGCTCGACCGCTCCGAGCGCGCGGCCCTGCGCCGTGTGGCGGGCCTCTCCACCGAACTCGAGGACGTCACCGAGGTCGAGTACCGCCAGCTCCGCCTGGAGAGGGTCGTGCTCGTCGGCGTCTGGACCTCGGGAACCGTGCAGGACGCGGACAACTCCCTCGCAGAGCTTGCCGCCCTCGCGGAGACGGCGGGCGCGCTCGTGCTCGACGGTGTCACCCAGCGCCGCGACAAGCCCGACGCGGCCACGTACATCGGCTCCGGCAAGGCCGAGGAGCTGCGCGACATCGTCCTTGAGACGGGCGCGGACACCGTCATCTGCGACGGTGAGCTCAGCCCGGGCCAGCTGATCCACCTCGAGGACGTCGTCAAGGTCAAGGTCATCGACCGTACGGCCCTGATCCTTGACATCTTCGCCCAGCACGCCAAGTCCCGAGAGGGCAAGGCGCAGGTCGCGCTCGCGCAGATGCAGTACATGCTGCCGCGGCTGCGCGGCTGGGGTCAGTCGCTGTCCCGGCAGATGGGCGGCGGTAAGGGCGGCGGCCTCGCCACCCGTGGTCCCGGTGAGACCAAGATCGAGACGGACCGGCGACGGATCCGCGAGAAGATGGCGAAGATGCGCCGGGAGATCGCGGACATGAAGACCGGCCGCGAGATCAAGCGCCAGGAGCGCAAGCGCCACAAGGTGCCGTCCGTGGCCATCGCGGGCTACACCAACGCCGGCAAGTCCTCGCTGCTCAACCGCCTCACGGGCGCGGGTGTGCTGGTCGAGAACGCCCTGTTCGCGACCCTCGATCCGACCGTGCGCCGGGCTGAGACCCCGAGCGGACGGCTGTACACGCTGGCCGACACGGTCGGGTTTGTACGCCATCTGCCGCACCACCTCGTCGAGGCCTTCCGCTCCACGATGGAGGAGGTCGGCGAGGCCGACCTGATCCTGCACGTGGTGGATGGTTCCCACCCGAACCCGGAGGAGCAGCTGGCCGCCGTACGCGAGGTGATCAGGGATGTCGGCGCCACCGACGTGCCCGAGATCGTCGTGATCAACAAGGCGGACGCGGCCGACCCGCTGACCCTGCAGCGGCTGCTGCGCGTCGAGAAGCGGTCCATGGCCGTCTCGGCCCGCACCGGCCAGGGCCTCGATCAGCTGCTCGCGCTCATCGACAACGAGCTGCCGCACCCGTCGGTCGAGATCGAGGCGCTCGTGCCGTACACGCACGGCAAGCTCGTCGCCCGCGCTCACGACGAAGGCGAGGTGATCTCCGAGGAGCACACCCCGGAGGGCACCCTGCTCAAGCTGCGGGTGCACGAGGAACTGGCGGCGGAGCTCACGCCGTACGTCCCGACGCCGGCGCTCTGACGCCCTCGGCCCTGATGTGAGAAGGCCCGCCCCCTGTCCGAAGGGAGCGGGCCTTCGTCATGTCCCGGTCAGCAACCGCCGTACGTCCTGCTCATGTGGTGCGCCGGGCGCATCCCCGCCGCCGAGGTGTTCAGCCGGTGGTCACCGGCCTGCGAACTTCTCGCTGACCGAGTCGTACACGCCCTTGGCCACGTCACCCAGCCGGGGTCCGGCCAGCCAGCCCGACGTCACCGGGCCGATCGAGGTGTTGGACACCAGCGCGGGCTTGCCGTCCGAGCCCGTCGCGACCCAGCCGCCGCCGGACGAACCGCCGGTCATGGTGCAGCCGACGCGGTACATCGTCGGATCCGAGGCGGTGAGCGAGAGCCGCCCGGGCCGGTCCTGGCACCGGTACAGCTTCTGCCCGTCGTACGGCGGCGCGGCCGGGTAGCCGATCGCCGTCACGCTCTTCACCTTCGGCATGGCGGGAGCCTGGAAGTCGACCGGCAGCGCCGAACCGACCGTCTCCTCCAGCGACTTGCCCCCGCTGCCCTTCTCCGGCGTCACATGGATGACCGCGAAGTCGTACGGCGCGCCGTCGCCGCCCGTCGAACCACCCTGCTCGATCCACTGGTCCGAGGTCTGTGCCCAGTCACCCCACCAGACACCGTAGGGAGCGACGTCCTCACGGGTGGCGTTCTCCAGCGCCTCGACCGGCTTCCCGTCGTCGTTGTACGACGGCACGAACGCGATGTTGCGGTACCAGCCGCCCTTCTTGCCCGCGTGCACGCAGTGGCCCGCCGTCCACACCAGGTTGGACTTGCCCGGGTGGGCGGGATCCTTCACCACCGTCGCCGAGCAGACGGCCGAGCCCTTCGGGGAGTCGAAGAAAACCTTCCCCGCCGTGGGGACGTTGGCGTGGTACGACGGCGGCACGGCCTGCGCCTCGACCGGCTCGGGCGCGGGATCGGTGACGCCCCGGTCCCCGGATATATCGCTCTCGTCGACGCCCTGGTCGGGCTCCTCCGCCTCCCGCATGCGATCCGGGTCCCACAGGCCTTCGATGATCGGGTTGATGTACTCGTTGGCCTCGCGCAGCCAGTCGTCTCGGTCCCAGTTCTTCCAGGCGCCGTTCTTCCACTTGTCGACGTCGATCCCGTGCTCGCGGAGCCGGTCCCGGATCTCGTCCGGGATCGTCAGCTTGCCGTCGTCGGCGGCGGGGGCGGTGGCGGACGCGGAGGCCGTGGCCCCACCGCCGGCCTCGGCGTCGCCCGACTCGCAGGCGGTGGCGGTCAGCGCGAGCGCCGAGGTGAGAGCAACGGCGGCCAGCGCGGGGGAGTTCCTGCGGCGCGCCCTCCCCCCTTGACCGGCGATGGACGACTGCCGTGTGGATCGCATGATCTGACTCCCCCTGATATGGACGAACTGGTACGAACCGGCGCCTCGGCCTTGAACACCGTCTAACCCGCAAGGAGTTCGGCCGACCTCATGGCGCCCGGGAACGGCACCACACACTATGCGGTGGCTGCGGGAGCGATCCGACGGAACAGCAACAGTTCCGTCACGGAAAGGATCTTGAGGCAACCCGTAACCCGGTGAGCGGCCCGGGGTTGGTAGCGGTGGGGGGCCTGCTGTCCGTGTGCGGTCCTCCGTGCCCGTGCCCAGTGGGAGGTCAGCGAAGTCGTGGCGCAATCCGCTCATGGGGGTTGTGGGTCAGAGGAGGCCACTGTGGGGTGTACGCAGGCGAAATCCCTCCCCGGTGGTGCCGTCGATGACACGGCCCCGGCCGCGCGCTCCGCGCACGAGGGGATCCTCCGCCGCCAGTCCGCACGCGAGTCCGCGGCCCGTACCTACGCCCGCGCCCTGCCGATCGTGCCGGTGCGGGCACGGGGGCTGACGATCGAAGGCGCGGACGGCCGCCGCTACCTGGACTGCCTCTCCGGTGCCGGCGCGCTCGCTCTCGGACACAACCACCCGGTTGTCCTCGAAGCCATCCGCAGAGTCCTCGACTCCGGCGCGCCTCTGAACGTCCTCGACCTCGCGACACCGGTCAAGGACGCCTTCCTCACCGAGCTGTACCGCACCCTGCCGCCCGGTCTCGCCGGCCGGGCCCGTGTGCGGTTCTGCGGCCCCGCCGGCAGTGACGCCGTCGAGACCGCCTACGCGCTGGCCCGCGCGGCAACCGGGCGGACCGGCCTCGTGACCTTCGCCGGCGCAGGGGAGGAGACGGCCGCAGCGCCGATTGAGGCGCCCGCCGGCACGCGGGCCGCGGCCCGTCTGCCCCACTACCGCTGCCCCTTCGGCCTTGAGGACGAGCGCGGGGCCGGCCTCGCCGTCGGCTGGGCCGAAGCCCTCCTCGAGGGTGCTGGGCCGGGCGGGCCCCTTCCCGCCGGGGTGATCGTCGAGCCCGTGCAGGGCGAGGGTGGCGTGATCCTCGCACCGGATGCCTGGCTGCGGCGCCTCCGGCAGTTCACCGCAGGCCGATCCGTTCCCCTGATCACCGACGAGAGCCAGACGGGCGTCGGGCGGACAGGCGCCTTCTGGGCGGTGGAGCACAGCGGAGTGACCCCCGACCTCATGGTCCTCTCCCACGCCATCGGAGGCAGCCTGCCGCTGGCTGTCGTGGTCTACCGCGACGACCTCGACGTCTGCGAATCCGATGCCCCGGCCTCCACCTTCCCCGGCAACCAGCTCGCCATGGCCGCCGGCACCGCGACCCTCGCCCATGTCCGCGAGAACTGCCTCGCCGAGCGCGCGGCGACCCTCGGCGACCGCATGCTCAAGCAACTGCGTCGGCTGGTGCCGGAGTTCGCGTGTGTGGGGGATGTGCGAGGGAGAGGGTTGATGATCGGGGTGGAGCTGGTGGATCCGGAGGCTGTGGGGGCCCGGTTGGTTCCAGGATTCCCGGGGGCCTCGGGGACCCGGGGGACCCCGAGGCCCCCGGGAATCCAGGGGGCCTCGGGCGGCGGCGCGCGGGTGTTGGGGGTACCGGAGGTGTCTGCTGTGTCGGGGGTGCCAGGTACCTCGGGGGTGCTGGAGGTCCCAGGGGTGCCGGGCTCAGCGGACAGCGGGCACCGGCCACTTTCCGTCGCCTCCGAACTGGCGGCCGCAGTCCAGCGGGAGTGCCTCCGGCGTGGCCTCATCGTCGGACTCGGCGGCCGCCACACGAGCGTCGTACGGCTGCTGCCGCCGCTGACGATCACCGACGAGCAGGCGGCCGCCGTACTGGACCGACTGGCCGACGCGGTCGGGGCGGTGGCTCGGTACCAGGAGGGCGCGGCAGCGGCTTCGCAGTCGCCGTGAGCGTGAGTACTCGTACCGCGAGGCTTCATACCGGCGAGGCTTCACACCGCGGGGCTTCACGCCGCAGGTGCCTTGGGCCGAGGGCCTGCGGCCTCTGACAACCCGGCCGAGTGGAACTCGCCTGCTCCCCGGCCAGCCCGACCGCAAGACCCCGAACGACCCCTGAGGTAACTGCCTTGATCGCCATCACTGAGCCCGATGACCACGCCACGACGCCGGGTCAAGGTCCAGCCGACGCCGGGACGCCAGAGGCCTCGGGGGCATCAGTGAACTCGGCGTTCCCTCGTCAGAAGCCTGAGGCGCCGTCCGCCGAGCGGCTTGCCGGCGACCATGGCACCGACCCCCTGGAGCACCCCGACCCGCACACCGTCGCCCAGGCGGCCGCCGTGGAGAACCTGCTGCGCTGCTGGGTCCGCGAGACCGGCCAGACCGCCCCCACCGACGGTGTCCTCCACATCCCCCTCCCCGCGAGCGGCACCGCCCTCGTCGCCTCGGTTCACTACTGGTCGCCGACCGGCTGGCACCGCTTCGGCCTTCCTCGTCTGTCCGGTGCACCCGAGCACGCCCCGCCGGCCGACGCCGTCACGATTGCCGCGCTGCTGGCCCGGGAAGCGTCCACGGACGCTTCCGATGTCGGCCGCGCCCACGACTCCGGTCTCACAGGCACCCTCGCCTGCACCGCCCGCGCCGGTGTCAGCGATGGCGTCGAGCTCGTCGCGGGTGTCGCCGACTCAGTCCGCCGTGTCGCTGTCTTCGTCAGCGACCGTCGGGGACACCCGGCAGACGGCTCTGATCTCTTCCTGTCCGCGGAACAGGCACTTGTCCTTGGACACCCCCTGCACCCAACCCCGAAGAGCCGCCAGGGTCTCTCCGAGCTCGAAACCCGGTTGTACTCGCCCGAACTGCGGGGCTTCTTCCCTCTGCACTGGATGGCTGTCGCCCCCTCCGCCCTCGCCACCGACTCCTCCTGGACCGAACGAGGCCGCCCTGTCCCAGCCGCCCGGCTCATCGCCCGTCTGGCAGGGGCCGGACTGTCGCTCCCGGACGGATACGCCCTGCTGCCCCTGCACCCCTGGCAGGCAAGCGAGATGCGGCACCGTCCCGAGTCCGCTGCCCTGATGGACAGAGGACTGCTTCGTGACCTCGGCACCCACGGCCTTCCCTGGCAACCCACCTCCTCCGTCCGCACTGTCTACCGGGCCGGTGCGCCGGCGATGCTCAAGCTGTCGTTGGGCCTGCGCATCACCAACTCCCGCCGCGAGAACCTCCGCAAGGAACTCCACCGAGGTGTCGAGGTCCACCGTCTGCTGCGCAGCGGGCTCGCGCGGCAGTGGTGGGCAGTCCACCCGGGCTTCGACATCGTGCGCGACCCGGCCTGGCTCGCTGTCGACGGTGCTGACGGCGCCCCATTGCCCGGACTGGATGTGGTGATCCGCCACAACCCGTTCAGCCCCGCGACCGATGTCTCCTGCGTCGCCGGTCTCGTATCGCCACGCCCGTGCTCACCCGCTTCGCCAGCAACCGTCCCAGGTTCACCGGAAGTACGCGACTTGGTTCTGCGGTCGCGGCTTGCCGAGGTCGTCACCGGCCTCGCCCGCCGGACCGGCCGACCTCGCGGAGCCGTCGCCGCCGAGTGGTTTCTGCGCTACCTCGAACATGTGGTGCGCCCCGTCCTGTGGCTGGACGGTGAGGCCGGCGTCGCCCTGGAAGCGCACCAGCAGAACACCCTGCTTCTGCTGGATACCGAGGGCTGGCCCGCAGGCGGCCGCTACCGGGACAACCAGGGCTACTACTTCCGCGAGTCCCGGCGCGCGGACCTCGACGCCCGGCTGCCCGGCATCGGAGAGCAGAGCGACACGTTCGTCTGCGACAGGGTCACCGACGAGCGCCTCACCTACTACCTGATGGTCAACAACGTGCTCGGCCTCATCGGCGCGTTCGGCTCCCAGCGACTGGCCGACGAGCGGTTGCTGCTCGCCGCCTTCCGCCGCTTCCTCGGAAACCTTGCCTCCGGTCCGGCGCGCCTGCGCACCTCGCTGCCCGCCAGACTGCTCGACTCACCCGTCCTGCGCTGCAAGGCCAACCTGCTGACCCGGCTGCACGGCCTGGACGAGCTCATCGGTCCGGTCGACACCCAGTCCGTCTACGTCACCATCGCCAACCCCTTGCACTGCTGATCTCCTGACTGTCGTGACAGCAACCGACCTCCTTCATCCCTGAGGACATGCCCACCCCCCTTCTGAGAGGAGCGTTTGGTGCTTCCCGCCGATCCGACTGCCGATTCCGCCGAAAAGGCCGATACCGACACCGGCATCGCTGTCACTACCAGGGCCGACGCCGAGATGGATTCCGGTCTCAGCTCCGGTTCCGATACCCACCCCGGCATCGGAGCCGACGCCGACCCTGGTGCCTCTCCCAGTGCGGATTCCGGTGCGCTTGTCGATGCGGATTCCGGTGTGGGTGGGCACAGCGAAGACACCATGGACTTGCGGCTCCCGGACGGGTTCCTCGCCCTCGTCGCGGAAGCGGTGACCGGCCCCTGCGGATCAGGGCGGCGTGACCAGGACCAGGCACCGGGCTCTACCTCCCTCGACGCGGCCGACGCCGGCTCCGGTTTGCCCCGCGACGACCTTCTCGACCGGGTCGCTGACTGGGGGCCGGTCGACACACCCGCCGGCGTGTTCCACCTCGTCCCCGTGCGTGTCGAACGCGACCTTGCACTCATCAGCCGCTGGATGAACGACCCTGCCGCCGCGGCGTTCTGGGAGCTGTCCGGTCCGCAGAGCGTGACCGAGGGTCACTTGCGGGACCAGCTCGCCGACGACGGACGCAGCGTGCCGTGCATCGGTGTGCTCGACGGAACGCCGATGAGCTACTGGGAGATTTACCGGGCCGACCTGGACCGCTTGGCCCGCCACTACCCGGCGAGGCCTCACGACACGGGGCTGCATCTCCTGGTCGGTGCGGTCCCCGACCGCGGGCGGGGTCTCGGGGGTCTGCTGCTCCGAGCCGTGGCCGACCTCGTTCTCGCACAGCGGCCCTCCTGCGCACGCGTCATCGCGGAACCCGACATTCGCAACACCCCCTCCATCGCCGCTTTCCTGACCGCCGGCTTTCGGTTCTCCGCCGAGGTCGACCTGCCCGTCAAGCGGGCCGCCCTCATGGTCCGGGACCGGGCGCTCCGGCATCTGCTGTAGCGCTGTGTCACCGCATCATCACTCATTGAACGCGGCCGGATCCGGCGCAGTTCCCACGATCCGAAAAGGATTTCGGACTCTCGCCGTGTCCCGTCCCGACGCGGCGGTAGCGGACAGCCGATGCCGTCCGATGTCTCCCCGCCGTCAGCCGTCAGCCGTCAGCCGTCTGCCGTCTGCCGTCTGCCCGTCTGTCGCCTGCACGCCCGTCCCGCCGAGGAGCGCAAGGTCTTGATCCTGTCCCCCGAAGCCGTTCTCGCCCCGGCCTTGATCACCCGTTTGTCAGTGTCGGGCCGTAGGGTGGTCGCGCTATGACGAAGCCCTCACTCCCCGAACTCCTGCATGCTGCCGTCACTGCCGTCGGCGGTACGGAGCGCCCAGGTCAGGTGGCCATGGCCGAAGCCGTCGAGGAAGCGATCGACGACGGCTCCCACCTGCTGGTGCAGGCCGGCACCGGCACCGGAAAATCGCTGGGCTACCTGGTGCCCGCGCTCGCGCAGGGAGAGCGGGTGGTCGTCGCGACCGCCACCCTGGCCCTGCAGCGCCAGCTGGTCGAGCGCGACCTGCCGAGAACGGTCGAGTCGCTGCACCCCCTGCTGCGCCGCCGCCCGGAGTTCGCGATGCTCAAGGGCCGGTCGAACTACCTGTGCCTGCACCGCCTGCACGAGGGCGTCCCGCAGGACGAGGAGGAGGGCCTCTTCGACCAGTTCGAGGCGGCCGCGCCCACCAGCAAGCTCGGCCAGGACCTGCTGCGAGTACGGGACTGGGCCGACGAGACCGAGACGGGCGACCGGGATGACCTCACGCCCGGCATCTCGGACCGGGCCTGGGCGCAGGTGTCGGTGTCGTCGAGGGAGTGCCTGGGTGCCTCGAAGTGCGCGTACGGTGCCGAGTGCTTCGCCGAGATGGCCCGCGAGCGGGCCAAGCTCGCCGAGGTCGTCGTCACCAACCACGCGCTGCTCGCCATCGACGCCATCGAGGGCGCCCCGGTCCTCCCGCAGCACGAGGTGCTGATCGTCGATGAGGCGCACGAACTCGTCTCCCGCGTCACGGGCGTCGCCACCGGCGAGCTCACCCCCGGTCAGGTCAACCGCGCGGTGCGCCGTGCCGCGAAACTCGTCAACGAGAAGGCCGCGGACCAGTTGCAGACCGCCGCCGAGGGTTTTGAACGGCTGATGGAGCTGGCGCTGCCGGGCCGTCTGGAAGAGATTCCCGAGGACCTCGGGTACGCGCTCATGGCGCTGCGCGACGCCTGCCGCACGGTCATCTCCGCGATCGGCACGACCCGCGACAAGTCCGTCCAGGACGAGGACGCCGTCCGTAAACAGGCCTTGGCCTCCGTCGAGAATGTGCACGACGTGGCGGAGCGGATCACGAACGGCTCCGAATGGGACGTGGTCTGGTACGAGCGTCACGACCGTTTCGGCGCCTCCCTGCGCGTTGCCCCGATGTCCGTGTCGGGGCTGCTGCGGGAGAAGCTCTTCGCGGACCGCTCCGTGGTCCTGACGTCCGCGACGCTGAAGCTGGGCGGCGACTTCAACGGCGTCGGCGCCTCCCTGGGTCTCGCCCCGGAGGGCACCGAGGGCGATGACCTCCCGAAATGGAAGGGCATCGACGTCGGCTCGCCCTTCGACTACCGCAAGCAGGGCATCCTGTACGTCGCCAAACACCTGGCGCGCCCCGCACGGGACGGCGATCGCGCGGACATGCTCGACGAGCTCACGGAGCTGATCCAGGCGGCGGGCGGCCGCACCCTGGGCCTGTTCTCATCGATGCGCGGGGCTCAGCTGGCCGCTGAGGAGCTGCGTTCCCGGATCCCCGAGTTCCCGATCCTCCTCCAGGGTGAGGAGACGCTCGGCGAGCTCATCAAGAACTTCGCGGCCGACCCGAAGACCTGCCTCTTCGGCACTCTGTCGCTCTGGCAGGGCGTGGACGTCCCCGGTCCCAGTTGTCAACTGGTCGTCATGGACAAGATTCCCTTCCCGCGCCCCGACGACCCCCTGATGAGCGCCCGCCAGAAGGCCGTGGAGGACGCCGGCGGCAACGGCTTCATGGCGGTCGCCGCCACCCACGCCGCGCTCCTCATGGCCCAGGGCGCCGGCCGTCTCGTACGGGCGTCGGGCGATCGCGGTGTGGTCGCTGTGCTGGACCAGCGCCTGGCGACGGCCCGGTACGGGAGCTACCTGAAGGCGTCACTGCCCGACTTCTGGTTCACGACGGACCGCAACCAGGTGCGGAAGTCGCTGGCGGCGATCGACGCGGCGGCGAAGCAGGCGGCGGACGACGTATAGGCGCGGGGGCGGGCTGAGGCGCGGCCTCAGCCCGGCCCGGAGTGTTGGCCGGCTCCCGGCCCCGGACAGCGCAGGACCCCGGAACCGGCGCAGAGGTTCCGGGGCCCGGTCAGAGGGCGAGGCGAATGGGCCCGCCCGTCGCGGTGCGCGGTGTCACACGCGACGCAGTACGGCCACGACCTTGCCGAGGATGGTCGCGTCGTCGCCGGGGATCGGCTCATAGGCCGCGTTGTGCGGCAGCAGCCACACATGGCCGTCCTCGCGCTTGAAGCGCTTGACGGTGGCTTCGCCGTCGAGCATGGCGGCCACGATGTCACCGTTCTCGGCGACAGGCTGGCGTCGGACGGTGACCCAGTCGCCGTCGCAGATCGCGGCCTCGATCATCGAGTCACCGACGACCTTCAGGACGAACAGCTCACCGTCGCCGACGAGCTGGCGGGGGAGGGGAAAGACGTCCTCGACGGACTCTTCGGCGAGGATCGGGCCACCGGCGGCGATGCGGCCGACCAGCGGGACGTACGACGCGGCCGGCTTGCCCGCCGTGTCGGTGGGCTGCGCCGAGGCCGCCTGGTCCGAGCCTCGCACCTCGTACGCGCGGGGGCGGTGCGGATCGCGACGGAGGAAGCCCTTGCGCTCCAGTGCCATCAGCTGGTGTGCCACGGAGGACGTGCTGGAGAGGCCGACGGCCTGGCCGATCTCCCGCATCGACGGCGGGTAGCCGCGCCGCTGCACCGAGTCCCTGATGACCTCGATCACGCGGCGCTGGCGGTCCGTGAGTCCGGAGCTGTCCGCCCGGATGCCCGGAGGTCGCCCCGGCAGGGAGCGCTTGTGCCCCTCAGGGTTCGTGGCTTCGTTCATCGCATGCACCGGCTCCAGGCGGCCCTGGGAGCGGTCCTGGGCAGTGATGGTGGCACTGTCTGCGGTGGTGGTCACGTCGGCCCCTCTCGATGGTCTCCCTGCTGGACAACGGTAGTTGCTTTCGAAAGGTTGCGCCAAACACACGTTCGAGTGAAAAATCGCGAATCAGCGGACGCGATCATGTGTCCGGGTGTATTGGCGGCCGCGTCACCTGGCGGGCAAAAGGGCCCGTTGCTGTACTCTTCACCGCCGGGGTGATCGCCTCGTGGACTGCTGCCCCAGTCTGCCATCCGGCATTCTCCTGCCCCGGGACCAGCCCTCATCTGTGCGGGAGTCCCACCTCCCCTCCTCGCGGCGCCCACGGTATCTCCGCATGTGCCGCAGTGATACGGCTCCGCGTGACCGGGTGCGGCCGTGTCGCGGCGAAGCCGTGAACGGCGTGTCGATGAGGGTGTACGGGGCGGCGTGAGTCGGCCTGCTGCCCGCCATCTGCGCCTACGCGCGCGACACGCGCGCACAGCCTGGATGTATGAGCCAATCCCCACATCTAGTGGTTGGATTGCGGGAGCAGCCCAGAAGTTGTGGTCCCCCGGGTCTTCGGCCCCATGGCCATCGCCTATGCTTGGGGCTGCTTCGTGGGGCGCAAGAGGTCCGACGAGGCTATTGAGTCTGCTGTGAGGAGGGTTGGGAATCATGCACTGCCCCTTCTGCAGGCACCCCGACAGCCGTGTCGTCGACAGCCGTACGACCGACGACGGCACGTCGATCCGCAGGCGCCGCCAGTGCCCTGACTGCTCCCGTCGTTTCACGACCGTGGAGACGTGCTCGCTCATGGTGGTCAAGCGGTCCGGAGTCACCGAACCCTTCAGCCGCACCAAGGTCATCAATGGTGTGCGCAAGGCGTGTCAGGGACGGCCCGTCACCGAGGACGCGCTCGCCCAGCTCGGCCAGCGGGTCGAGGAAGCGGTGCGGGCCACCGGAAGCGCCGAGCTCACCACCCACGACGTGGGGCTGGCCATACTCGGCCCGTTGCAGGAGCTCGATCTCGTCGCCTACCTGCGATTCGCGTCCGTCTACCGGGCCTTCGACTCGCTCGACGACTTCGAGGCGGCCATCGCGGAGCTCAGAGTGGAGACGGGGCGCCCCGACGCGGACGACGGAGACCGCGAGGACACGGGTGCGGGGAGCCAGGGAGACGGCCGCGGGCCCGGAGGGACGCCACAGGTCCCCGAGCCCGCAGCCGCCTCCGACTGACCGGCGAGCCGGACCCGGGAGGCAGCTCCGGGCCCGGCCGGGCGGCGGCGATGAGAAGACCTGTTGCGGGCGATGTGAGTGGGTGTCCGCAACACCAGACAGAACACCGTGCCACGGGAACAACGGGGCACTTCAGGGCGTTTTCGCCCGTACAGGGAGGCGGCATGACAGAGACGGCGAGCGGTCCGGCACGGAGTTCCCGCGCCAAGAGCGCCAAGGCGAGCAAGGGCCTGCGTATCGAACGCGTCCACACCACCCCTGGGGTCCACCCCTACGACGAGGTGGCCTGGGAGCGCCGTGACGTCGTCATGACCAACTGGCGCGACGGCTCGGTCAACTTCGAGCAGCGCGGCGTCGAGTTCCCCGACTTCTGGTCGGTGAACGCGGTCAACATCGTCACCAGCAAGTACTTCCGCGGTGCCGTGGGCACTCCGCAGCGCGAGACCGGCCTGAAACAGCTGATCGACCGCATCGTGAAGACGTACCGGAAGGCCGGAGAGGACCACAAGTACTTCGCCTCGCCCGCCGACGCCGAGATCTTCGAGCACGAGCTGGCGTACGCCCTCCTGCACCAGATCTTCAGCTTCAACAGCCCTGTCTGGTTCAACGTCGGCACCAAGCAGCCCCAGCAGGTCTCCGCCTGCTTCATCCTGTCCGTCGACGACTCCATGGAGTCGATCCTCGACTGGTACAAGGAAGAGGGCATGATCTTCAAGGGCGGCTCCGGTGCCGGCCTGAACCTCTCCCGGATCCGTTCCTCCAAGGAGCTGCTGTCCTCCGGCGGCAACGCCTCCGGTCCGGTCTCCTTCATGCGCGGTGCAGATGCCTCCGCAGGAACGATCAAGTCCGGTGGCGCCACCCGCCGCGCCGCCAAGATGGTCGTCCTCGACGTGGACCACCCGGACATCGAGGACTTCATCGAGACCAAGGTCAAGGAAGAGGAGAAGATCCGTGTCCTGCGCGACGCGGGCTTCGACATGGACCTGGGCGGCGACGACATCGCGTCCGTCCAGTACCAGAACGCCAACAACTCGGTCCGCGTGAACGACGAGTTCATGACGGCCGTCGAGCAGGGCGGCCAGTTCGGCCTGCGGGGCCGGATGACCGGCGAGGTCATCGAGGAGGTCGACGCCAAGTCGCTCTTCCGCAAGATCGCCGAGGCCGCCTGGGCCTGCGCCGACCCCGGCATCCAGTACGACGACACCATCAACACCTGGCACACCTGCCCCGAGTCCGGCCGGATCACCGCGTCGAACCCGTGCAGCGAGTACATGCACCTGGACAACACGTCCTGCAACCTGGCCTCGCTGAACCTGATGAAGTTCCTGAAGGACGACGGCAAGGGCAACCAGTCCTTCGAGGCCGAGCGTTTCCAGAAGGTCGTCGAGCTGGTCATCACCGCGATGGACATCTCGATCTGCTTCGCGGACTTCCCGACCCAGAAGATCGGCGAGAACACGCGCGCGTTCCGCCAGCTCGGCATCGGCTACGCCAACCTCGGTGCCCTGCTGATGGCCACCGGTCACGCCTACGACTCCGACGGCGGCCGCTCCCTGGCCGGTGCCATCACCTCCCTGATGACCGGCACGGCGTACCGCCGCTCCGCCGAACTCGCCGCGGTCGTCGGCCCGTACGACGGCTACGCCCGCAACGCCGACGCCCACAAGCGCGTCATGAAGCAGCACTCGGACGCCAACGACAAGGCCGTCCGCATGGACGACCTGGACACGCCGGTGTGGGCCGCTGCCAGCGAGTCGTGGCAGGACGTGCTGCGCCTCGGTGAGAAGAACGGTTTCCGTAACTCCCAGGCGTCCGTGCTCGCCCCGACCGGCACCATCGGCCTCGCGATGTCCTGCGACACCACCGGTGTCGAGCCCGACCTCGCGCTGGTCAAGTTCAAGAAGCTGGTCGGCGGCGGCTCGATGCAGATCGTCAACGGCACCGTCCCGCAGGCCCTGCGCCGCATGGGCTACCTGGAAGAGCAGATCGAGGCGATCGTCGCCCACATCGCCGAGCACGGCAACGTGATCGACGCCCCGGGCCTCAAGCCCGAGCACTACGAGGTGTTCGACTGCGCCATGGGCGAGCGGGCCATCTCCCCGATGGGCCACGTCCGCATGATGGCCGCGATCCAGCCGTGGATCTCCGGCGCCATCTCCAAGACGGTCAACATGCCGGAGACGGCGACCGTCGAGGAGGTCGAGGAGATCTACTTCGAGGCGTGGAAGCTGGGCGTCAAGGCACTCGCGATCTACCGCGACAACTGCAAGGTGGGCCAGCCCCTCTCCGCCAAGACCAAGGAGAAGGAGAAGGCCGAGATCACCGAGAAGACCGAGGAGACGATCCGTACCGCGGTCGAGAAGGTCGTCGAGTACCGCCCGGTCCGCAAGCGCCTCCCGAAGGGACGTCCCGGCATCACCACGTCCTTCACCGTCGGCGGCGCCGAGGGCTACATGACCGCCAACTCCTACCCGGACGACGGTCTCGGTGAGGTCTTCCTGAAGATGTCCAAGCAGGGCTCGACCCTCGCGGGCATGATGGACGCCTTCTCCATCGCGGTCTCCGTCGGCCTCCAGTACGGCGTGCCGCTGGAGACGTACGTCTCGAAGTTCACGAACATGCGCTTCGAGCCGGCCGGTATGACGGACGACCCGGACGTGCGGATGGCGCAGTCGATCGTCGACTACATCTTCCGCCGCCTGGCGCTGGACTTCCTGCCCTTCGAGACGCGTTCCGCGCTCGGTATCCACTCCGCCGAGGAGCGTCAGCGTCACCTGGAGACCGGTTCGTATGAGCCGAACGATGACGAGGTCGACGTCGAGGGCCTGGCCCAGTCGGCGCCGCGCGCCCAGGAGCTGAAGGCCGTCTCCGCGCCGAAGCACGAAGAGGCGGTCAAGCCCGCCCCGCAGCAGGCCCACACCAGCGCTGAACTGGTGGAGATGCAGCTGGGTATCCAGGCCGACGCCCCGCTGTGCTTCTCCTGCGGTACGAAGATGCAGCGCGCCGGTTCCTGCTACATCTGCGAGGGCTGCGGCTCGACCAGCGGCTGCAGCTGACGCCGAGGGTCTGAGCGAATGACAGAGGGGCACCGCCTTCCGGCCGGTGCCCCTCTCGTCGTCACACGCCGGGTTGTCGGTGAGTCTGTCCAGCACCCCGTCCGCCCCCGAACGGACGGTGGCCCGGTCGCTGGTGTCCAAGCCGTGCGTCACCTCGTACCAAGGGCCCAGGCGGTGCCGGGTCTGGAAGGCGTTCGCGTAGCCCCGGCCGTGTCGCGCAGGTGGTCGCGCAGGCTCCGGCGAAAGCCGGTGCGGTGCGGTGGCGCGCCCAGGCCAAGGGGCATTCGGCGGGGGTGCGCGGGCGCGCCTTCCCTCAGGTGGGCAGGCCGGGTCGCAGCAAGGCCGCACAGTCCCGGCCGTCCGGGCACACCGGGCTCACGGCCGGTGCGCCGCCCCCATCGTCCTGGTGAAGTCCACGGGGTCACCCTCGAAGCCACGGAGTCCGGGGCGGAATTCCCACGGGCCGGAGCCGTCCCGGACGAACTCGGCGACCGTGCTGGCTGTGGCACCCAGGACACCGCCGAAGTCGTCCTCGGCCAGGACGGTGTATCCCTCGCGGATCCGCAGACCGGGGTTGACCACACTGACGAACGTGCGCTCCGCCGGGCGCTGCTGGATGACGACACCGACCACCACGCGCGCGTAGCGGCCGTCGAGCCGGTCGAGTTCCAGCGTCATGACCTCGTCGTAGCCGAAGCCCTGGCCGTCCTTGCTGTCCCGGTTGAGATAGATGGTGCCGTCGGGGGAGCGGCTGTCGAAGTGCACCACATAGGCGGGATCGCCGTGCGGAGCGTCCGCGAGATAGGTCGCGGCGACTAGGTCCAGGTCGGTGGACGGCTGCCCCGCCGGACTGGGGTCCCACCGCACCGCGATCTCGACCTTGCGAAGCCCCTTGCTGAGCCCGTCCACCAGAATCCCCTTCCCCGTACGATCCGCCCGTTCGCCCCAACTGCCGGGCGCCTGTGACTGCTTGTCCATCCTGCCACGCGTACGGGTGCGCGCGTGGGGGAGCGGTCCAGCCGAGAGTGACCGACGCCACGCTCCCTGGCCTTACGATGGCGCGGTGCTGGTCAAGTGGATTCGCTGCACTGTGGTGGACCGCCGCGGTTTCGAGCGGGGGCAGCGGAAGTGGGCGGGGCTTCTGGGGGAGCCGGGGTTTCGCGGGCAGGGGGGTGGCTGGAGCCGGGGGCGGCAGGACGTGGCGCACATCTTCGCCTTCTGGGAGAGCCGCGCCTTCTACGACTCCTTCATGGCGAGGTCCCACGACCGGCTCGCGTCAACCCAGTCGGGCACCTTCAAGGACGCACAGGTCAGGTTGTTCGACTACCGCTTCGACGTGAAGACCGGCTTCGAACCGCGCTTCACGGACGCCGACCTGCTGCGGGTGGCGCTCTGCCGTATTCACGAGGAGCGGGCCGAGCACTTCGTGCTGATGCAGGAGAAGGTCTGGAACCCGGCGATGGCCGGCTCGCCCGGCATGGTGCGCGGGCTGTTCGGCGAGGCGCCCGGGAACGAGTACATGGTGCTGTCGATGTGGCGGTCTGCCGCCGAGCACGGCAAGTACCGCACCGAACGTGTGGAGCGGCTCGCCCTGAGGGCCCAGACGGAGGCAGACGTGGCGGCGCTCACCGGGGATGTCGTGGACATGGAGCCAAGTTGGACCGTATGAGCCCGCACGGACGGGGCTCGGGCCGTCCCGGACGGCATGATTCGAATCGGACGTGTGTGCGATAAGTGTGGCCGGTGGTGCAGGATCTGTGTGACCTACGCTGTAAGGGTGCGGCTTGAGTGCTCGACGCGCTCTCGCCCGATCTAGGGTTTTGGCATGGCACGACCACGGCGCATCGTCCTTGTCCGGCACGGCGAGTCAACGGGCAATGTTGATGACTCCGTATACGAGCGTGAGCCCGACCACGCCCTGGCCCTCACCGAGCGGGGCCGGCGGCAGGCGGAGTCGACGGGGGCACGGCTGCGCGAGCTGTTCGGCGGCGAACGCGTCAGTGTCTACGTCTCCCCGTATCGGCGTACCCACGAAACGCTCCGTGCCTTCCATCTGGACCCCGGGCTCATACGCGTGCGCGAGGAGCCCCGGCTGCGCGAGCAGGACTGGGGCAACTGGCAGGACCGGGACGAGGTCCGCCTCCAGAAGACCTACAGGGACGCCTACGGCCACTTCTTCTACCGCTTCGCGCAGGGCGAGTCCGGCGCCGATGTCTACGACCGGGTCGGCGGCTTCCTGGAGAGCCTGTTCCGCAGTTTCGAGGACCCCGGCCACCCGCCGAACGTCCTGATCGTCACCCACGGTCTGGCCATGCGGCTGTTCTGCATGCGGTGGTTCCACTGGACGGTCGCGGAGTTCGAGTCACTGTCGAACCCGGGGAACGGCGAGGTGCGGATGCTCGTTCTGGGAGACGACGGCAAGTACACGCTTGACCGGCCGTTCGAACGCTGGCGAGATCCCGAGCCGTACGGGATCTCCGGATAGAGTGGCAGGGCGATGACCGCTGACTCCTCCCCCGATGTGCGCCTGGACCACGCCCTGGCCGGCCTGCGCGGACTGTCGGTCGGGGACGCTCTGGGCTCCCAGTACTTCGTCCCGGTGCACTACCCGCTGCTCAAGCGCCGTGAGGTGCCGTCCGGGCCGTGGCAGTGGACCGACGACACGGAGATGGCCGGTTCCGTCGTCGCCGTCCTCGCCGCCCACCACCGCATCGACCAGGACGCCCTGGTCCGCTCCTTCGCCGAGCACCACGACTTCGACCGGGGCTACGGCCCCGCGGTCAACCGCCTGCTGCGGCTCGTCAGGGAGGGAGGTGACTGGCGCGAGCTGTCCGCCGCGCTCTTCAACGGGCAGGGATCCTGGGGCAACGGTGCCGCGATGCGGATCGCGCCGCTGGGCGCCTGGTACGCGGACGACCCGGAGCAGGCGACCCACCAGGCGGAGATCTCCGCCTACGTCACCCATCAGCACCGCGAGGCCGTTGTCGGCGCCATGGCGGTCGCCGCGGCTGCCGCCTTCGCCGCCTCCCCCGGCGGGCCGCCCGGCGCCGAAGCCCTCCTCGACGGGGTCATCGACCTGGTGCCGAAGAGCGCGGTGAGCGCGGGGCTGCGCCGGGCCCGGGACATGCTCGACTACGGCGACGCGGCCACGGTCGCGGCGGTACTGGGGTGCGGGCGGCGGACGACCGCCCATGACACCGTGCCCTTCGCTCTCTGGTCCGCAGCGCGAAGCCTCGGTGACTTCGAGCGGGCGTTCTGGACGACCGCCCAGGCCGGCGGGGACGTCGACACCACCTGCGCCATCGTCGGCGGTGTGATCGCCTCGGGGAAGGCGGGGACGCCGCCCACCGCGTGGGTGGAGCGGACGGAGCCACTCCCGGACTGGGTTCCCGCGTCGGCCTGAGGGCTTCAGGCTTCTGGCGTCGGGCCTCTCAGCGCCTTCCGTGAACTCTCCGTATGCGCCGGGAACTCTATGTAACCGGTCGCGCGTTGTCGTGACATCGGCTGTGCGAGCTGTCAGGGCGCGCAGACGCCGGAGGCCGGGGAGCAAGTGGGGGTGACCATGGGGGGACTGCTCGCGGTTCTGCACCACTGGTGGGGCGCTGTCGCACGCCGCGCCGGAAGGGAACCGGTCGCGAACCGGACCGAAGTGCTGGTGTGGAGCGGTGTGAGTGCGGCTACAGGACGCCGATCGGCACGTTCACGGAGAGCAGTCAGCGCCATGTTCTCCCGCGCGGGTTCCGTGCTTCGCTCGCTGATTCACGACTGCGACAGGACGCAGGCGGAGCGCTTCTACGCCGTGCTTTTCGATGGGGTCGTGGAGCCGGTCATCAGGATGGTGCGGGAAGTCATCGGTCGCGGTACGGGCGGGGCGAGGTGCGCTCCGATGCTGCTAACGGCGATGTCTTCGATGCCGTCCCGGCGATGGCGATGTGCCGATCCAAGATGTGCGGCTGCGAATGGCAGGATCATGAAATGGGGGAACTGATCGACCAGTTGACGGTTGCGTCGCTACGGCCGGGCGGCGCCTGACGGGAGGCCGTGAGTACCGGGCCTCCGTCGGGGCGGACCGGGGTGTCGCGGGCGGTTCCGGGCGGCGTAACCTAGGTGCGCCATGCCGTACGAACCGCCTACTCACACCGTCGAGCGCTCCCTTCGAGCCACGACCGGAGCGAAGATCGTTGCAGGGGTCGACGAGGTGGGGCGCGGCGCGTGGGCCGGCCCCGTCACCGTCTGCGCGGCGATCACCGGACTGCGCCGGCCGCCCGAGGGCCTCACCGACTCCAAGCTGCTCACCATCAAGCGGCGCACCGAACTCTCCGAGGAACTGCGGAAGTGGACCACGTCGTACGCCCTGGGGCACGCCTCCCCGGAGGAGATAGACGCTCTGGGGATGACGGCCGCACTACGGCTCGCAGCGGGGCGTGCGCTGGATGCCCTGCCGGTCCGGCCCGACGCGGTCATCCTCGACGGCAAGCACGACTATCTCGGTGCCCCCTGGCGGGTCCGTACGGTGATCAAGGGCGACCAGTCGTGCGTGGCGGTCGCCGCGGCCTCGGTGATCGCCAAGGTCCAGCGCGACAAAATGATGGCCGAACTGGGTATCGACCATGCAGACTTCGGTTTTGCGGACAACGCCGGGTATCCCTCACCCGTGCACAAGGCCGCACTGGCGGAACGGGGCCCCACCCCCTACCACCGGTTGTCGTGGGCGTATCTTGATGCGCTGCCCCAGTGGCGGCACCTCAAGAAGGCCCGCAGCTGGGCGGACGGAAGCGTTCCGGAAATCGAGGGTCAGCTCGGCTTCGATTTCTGACTGTCGTTCGCACGCATGTGCCACCCGCCGACGCGGGCCGTACTAGCGTTTGATAAACATCAACTCATGCCTCTCATTCCCGAGGAGCCTCAGATTCACGAGAGTGCCCAGGGTCCCCGCGCCACACCGGCCAGCGGCCGTACCGCGCCGACCCCTCGCCCCGTACCCGGCCCCCGTCCCGCGGCTCCGTCGCGTCCCGGTCGTCCCGGACCTGTCCGGCCCACGCCGCCGGTGCAGCGTACGCCGCGTGACGTGGCCGCCAAGCCCGCTCCGCCGGGCCCCGCCGCCGGTGCGACTGTTCCGGCCGCCCCGCAGATCCAGCTGATCCCCGCTTCCGTCGAGGGCGCGCTCGACGCCGCCGAGGAGGCCGTGGACCTGCTGCTGGACTCCGGTCGTGCCCCAGGCGACGTGCTGGTGATCACGACCGGTGAGCAGCACCCGTGGGCCGCCCACGAGCTGTCCTTCGGTGAAGCGTCCTACTGGGCCCAGCACGACGCGGGTGACGACGTCTTCTACGCGGACGTCACCGTCGCGGCCCGCGCCGCGTCGCGTCCGGTGGTCGTGGTCGCCGTCAACGGCGGTCCCGAGGACGCGGCCGTGAGTGCTCTGTCCCTGGCGCCCGCCCGGGCGGACGCCCTGCTGATCGTCTGTGGCGACCCGCAGCGGATCAACTCGGTGCTGGGCGCGGGCGTCTGAGCCGGTGCCGTAGCGTCCGGCCGGGCGCTGAGGTGACTTCAGGTGCCGCTTCGGCGGTTCGGCACGGCGGTTGGTTCGGTGTGCCGGCGGCTGTGCGTGACCTCTTCCCGGTCCGGGGACAGCGATTGGTTCGGCCTGCCCGAGGAGTTGGGCGACGTGACGGTGCGTGGGCTTTGCCTGGGGCGGAGTGCTCGTTCCGGCGTCGGTCGTGGGAATAGTCGTCTGCCGTGCGACGGAGTTCTGCCCCGGATCCGTGCGGAAGGGGCTGCCCGGGGGCTCAGCGTGCTGCTGCCCGGCGCAGTATCTCGGAGGCGGCGCCGCCGGTGCGCGGTATGGGGGGCGGCGCCTCGGACGTGGCGAACGGCTCCGGCGCCGAGCCCGAGTGGGGGCGGCGTCCGCCGCGGCCCTCACCGAGGACCTGCCAGCCGTCACCGGTCAGCGTGATGTACGCCCCGCAGCGCAGCCCGTGCAGGGTGCAGGCGTCGCGCAGCCCCCACATCCACGCGCCGTCCTCCTCCGTCCAACGCGCGTCGCCCTCACGGCAGTAGAGCAGTACCGCGGTGCGCACCGGTGCCCGGCGCCGCAGATCGTGCGGGATGACCCGGCGCAGCTGGGCGAGCAGCACGTTGCGGGACATCCACCCGTCGGCCGGGGCCGGGCGGCGGACGAACGAGGCGCTCGCCCGCAGCCGCTCGTCCGGGTCGAGCACGGCGACGACGGCGGTTGCCGGCTGCGGATGGTGCCGGGCGTGCAGTCCGCTGACGACCTCGCGGGGGTTACGCAGCAGGGGGATCCCGGCGGCGGCCCATTCCGCGGGTTCGAGCAAGCGGTTGGCGGAAGCGGCGGATGTCGACGCCGCTGCCGAGGCCGGAGCGAATCCGAAGGTCACGGTCCTCCCTTCGGCTACGCGCCCACACTGCGGGCGGGGTCGGGTTCCTGGGAGCGCGCACCGCAGCGAAGCCCTGCCGGAGCGGCGGACGGGCCGTGCGGGAGCGGACCTCAATTCTTCCTGTCGAACTTGAATGCGGCAACGAGCAATTGGGGCAGCCGACCGTTATCAGATGATGCGCGGCTAATATCCCCACCCTGTGCGTCACCGGGCCACCCATGGGGCGTTCGAGCACGACACGTTCGTACGCCACGGGGGTGTGTGGCGTCCAGAGGTGTGCGCGAGGGGGCTGGTGGCCGGCGCCTGGCGGTGCACGGGCGACAGCCGGTCGTCAGCCCTGTACGGCCAGGACCAGTGGCAACACCCCCTGAGCGCCGGCGCGACGGAGCATCCGGGCGGCGACCGCGAGCGTCCATCCGGTCTCCGTGTAATCGTCCACGAGGAGGACCGGGCCTTGGGCCTCGCCCAGGGCGGACGCCAGGGCGGACGGCACGGTCAGGGCGCCGTCGAGCGCCTTCAGTCGCTGGGCGCTGTTGCTCCGGGAGCCTGGGTGCGCGTCGCCGGTGTACTCGACGGCGCCCAGCAGCGGCAGCCGGCCGACCTCCGCGATGCGCGTTCCCAGGGAGTGGATCAGCCGGGGTCGTGTACGGGAGGCGACGGTGACGACGCCGACCGGGCGCGGCTGGGCGTCCGGCGCGCCCGCGGCCCACCCCCCGGGGCCCTTGGCCCAGTCGGCCAGCACGCCCACCACGGCCTTCGCCACGTCGTCCGGCACGGGTCCGTCAGGGGCTCGGGGCACGAACATGGGGCGCAGCCGGTTGCCCCAGCCGATGTCCGACAGGCGGCCCAACGCTCGTCCCGGTGCGGCCTGTTCACCGGCAGGGATACGCCCCTTGAGGTCCACCCCGATGGCCGGCAGCCCGGTGGGCCACATCCGCCGGGGTTCCACCTCGACACCGGCCCGGCCGAGGTCCACACGTGCGGCATCGAGTGCCTTCTCGGACATGTCGGCGATGAAGCGCGGCCCCGCGCAGTTGTCGCAGCGCCCGCACGGCTTGGCGGCCTCGTCGTCCAGTTGGCGCTGCAGGAACTCCATCCGGCAGTCCGCCGTGGACGCGTACGCGCGCATGGCCTGCTGCTCGGCCTCGCGCTGGCGTGCCACCCAGGCGTACCGCTCGGCGTCGTACGTCCAGGGCTGCCCGGTCGCGATCCAGCCGCCCTTGACCCGCTTGACCGCCCCGTCCACGTCGAGAACCTTGAGCATGGTCTCCAGGCGCGAGCGGCGCAGCTCCACCAGGGGCTCCAGGGCGGGCAGCGACAGGGGCTTCTCCGCGTGCGCGAGGAGGTCGAGCGTGCGGTGCACCAGGTCTTCCGAGGGGAAGGCGAGCGAAGCGAAGTACTTCCAGATGGCCTCGTCCTCCTTGCCCGGGAGTAGCAGCACCTCGGCGTGCTCCACGCCGCGTCCGGCGCGGCCCACCTGCTGGTAGTAGGCGATGGGGGAGGAGGGCGAGCCCAGGTGCACCACGAAACCCAGGTCGGGCTTGTCGAAGCCCATGCCGAGCGCGGAGGTGGCGACCAGCGCCTTGACCTTGTTGCCGAGCAGGTCCTCCTCGGCCTGCTGACGATCGGCGTTCTCCGTCTTGCCCGTGTACGACGCGACCGTGTGCCCGCACTGCCGGAGGAAGGCGGTGACCTCCTCGGCGGCGGCCACGGTGAGCGTGTAGATGATCCCGGAACCGGGCAGGTCGTCGAGGTGCTCGGCGAGCCAGGCCATCCGGTGCGCGGCGTCCGGCAGCCGCAGCACGCTCAGGCTCAGGCTGTCCCGGTGCAGCGCACCCCGCAGCACGAGGGCGTCGGAGCTGCCGCCGGTGCCGAGTTGCTCCGCGACATCGGCCGTCACGCGCGCGTTGGCGGTGGCGGTGGTCGCGAGCACCGGCACACCCGGCGGAAGGTCGGCGAGCATCGTGCGCAGCCGTCGGTAGTCCGGCCGGAAGTCGTGGCCCCAGTCGGAGATGCAGTGGGCCTCGTCCACCACCAGGAGCCCGGTCGCGGCCGAGAGACGGGGCAGCACCTGATCCCGGAAATCCGGGTTGTTGAGCCGCTCGGGACTCACCAGCAGGACGTCGACCTCACCCGCGGCGATCTCGGCTTGAACGGCCTCCCACTCCTCGGTGTTGGAGGAGTTGATGGTCCGGGCGTGAATGCCCGCCCGGGCTGCCGCCTCGACCTGGTTCCGCATCAGCGCGAGCAGCGGGGACACGATCACGGTCGGGCCGCCGCCCTGTGCCCGCAGCAGCGAGGTCGCCACGAAGTACACCGCGGACTTGCCCCAGCCCGTGCGCTGGACGACCAGGGCACGGCGTCGGTCGGCGACCAGCGCCTCGATCGCCCGCCACTGGTCCTCGCGCAGCCGGGCCCCTCCCGAGACGTCCCCGACCAGACGGGCGAGGACGGCGTCGGCCGCCGCCCTGAGATCCGCGTTGCTCATGTGCTCCATGCGTTCCATACAACAGGACGGCACTGACAGCGGGAGCGGTGACCGGGTCGGCGGGCATCGCGCCGGCCGTGGAGTGACGTGTCCCTGATCGGACTTATCCACAGGGGCAAGCGGAGGTTTGGATTCCGCGAGATCGTCTCCGCATGACGAATCACAGCGAAGCGACTGGATCCTCCGAAAACGGCGACATCACCGGGCATGAAGCGCATGGCGGGCACGCGCAAAGTGGACATGTGAAGCGGGGGAGCGACGGGGCCGGGGCGCACGTCGCCAACCCCGCGTACGACGGCCACGGCGGCGAGCACCAGGTCACCCTGCGCACCCCGGCCGAACTGGCCGACGCCTTGCCGTATCTGCTCGGCTACCGCCCCGAGGACAGCATCGTCCTGGTCGCCCTCCACGACAGGGACGGTCGCGGACGGTTCGGGGGCCGGGCCCGGCTCGGTATCCCCGCGAACGCGGACGACTGGCCGTCCGCAGCCCGGCAACTCGCCCACGGCCTGGTGACAGGCAGCGAGCGCCGAGGGGCCCGGCCCGAGTCGATGGTCGCCTTCCTGTGCCAGGAACCGGAGAGGGGCCAGACCGGCCGGCAGGTCATGGAGCGGCTGAGGCCTCTGGCCCAGAGGCTGCGTGTCGAGTGCGGTGCCCTGGACGTGGTGGTCGTCGAGGCGCTGTGCATCTCGGAGGGCCGCTACTGGTCGTACTGCTGTGACAACGCGGCGTGCTGCTCGCCCGACGGCGCTCCCATGGGTTTGCCCGGCACCTCGGTGCTGGCCGCCGCGGCCGCGTACGCCGGAATCCAGGTGCGTGGCAGCCTGCGGGAGCTGCGGTCCCGGCTGCTGCCCTGGGAGAACGCCGCCGCCCTCGAGCAGGAGGCGGCTCTGGACACCGCCAGCATGGCGCTGGTCCCGAGGATCCTGGACGACGTGGACCGTGCGGCCGTGGCCGGCGAGACGTTGGCACTGGCCGG
Source organism: Streptomyces sp. NPDC033136 (assembly GCF_055578235.1). Classification (NCBI taxonomy): domain Bacteria; kingdom Bacillati; phylum Actinomycetota; class Actinomycetes; order Kitasatosporales; family Streptomycetaceae; genus Streptomyces; species Streptomyces sp. NPDC033136. Next base: position 58,432 of record NZ_JBVIPD010000024.1, on the reverse strand, counting down.
GACGATCCTGGTCCGCTTCGCCGAGGCACAGCCCGTCTCCGGCACGCTCCTGGCGGATCTCCGCGATGACGAACTGCTCGGGCACGAGGAGGCGGCCCGGTTGATCCTCGGTCTCCAGGACCGTGCGACCCGGGACCGCGCGGCCGAGTGGATGGAGGGTGACGAGGCCGGCCGCGCACTTCGTCTCTGGCGGTCACTTGCCCGCCGCTGCGTCGGGCCCTATGGCGAACATGCCGCCGCGCCGCTCACCCTCGCCGGATGGGTCGCGTGGTCCACCGGCGACGAACTGGAGGCCCGGGAAGCCCTCGCCATGGCCCTGGGCGCGGATCCCGACTACCTCTTCGCCCGTCTCCTGCACCAGGCCTGCAATGAAGGCCTCGACCCGGAGTCCATCCGCAGCTGCCTGCGAGCGGAGCGCGAGGGCCGCGGGCGCGGGGTGTCCGACGCTGGGGAAGCGCACGCCGAGTCTGTGGGAGGTGAGACAGCCGAGCCCAGGCTTGCGCCGGTGGAGGGATCCGCACGGCGTCGACGGCGCCCCCGTCCCGCAGCCGACCCGGCCTCTGGCCGTACCCCCGCGGACAACCGTGACCCGGGCGCATGCAGTCCCCGTCGGCGCACGCCGGCAGGCATCCCACGCCCTGTCCGGGCCGGGGAAGCCGGCACGCGCCCCGGCCGTGCGACGGCGGCGGGTGCCGCGCGTCCGGAGGCTGCGCGGACCGGCAGCGCGCGTGCGCGTGCGTCGAAAAAGGCGACGATGCCCTGCCGGAAGGCGGTCCAGGAAGGTGAGCAGCCCACCGAGGGGGAGGAGTGAGTGCCGAAATCGCGGTGCCTGCCCAGGAGGGACCGGACCACGAGCGTGACTCGGTGGACGTCCACGCCGTTCACCTGAGTGGCGGAACGCCCGGACAGGCCGTGACGCCGCACTGCCCCGGCCCCGTCGGAGCCCTCCGGCACCGGCGCCGAACCCGATCGAGGCGCACCGAGCGCAGAGGAAGCCTTTCCATGCAGCAGCCGACTCCGCCCTCTTCCGCCGCCGACAACCGCCACTGCCCGGGCGGACCCACGCCGCCCCTCGGCCCGCCCCGGGCCGAGACACCGCAGTCGGTGGACCAGGCTGTCCCTCCGCGACCTGTGGCCCGTCTCGACGGTTACGGGCCCAGGTTCCCCGGAGGCACTCCCAACGCCTCGTCGCCCACCGGCCCGGACTGGCGCCCGCCCTCGCCGCCGGGCCCGGGTCGTCCGTCTCCCCGGGCGGGCTCGAAGCGTCGGTCCGGCTCCCCATCGGGCTACGGGGCACCTCCCGCGTTCCCGGCTCAGGGGCGGCCTCCAACCCTCTCCGGGCAAGCGCCCCCGCCCCGGGGCGCCACGATCCCCGGACTGAGCTGGTCCGCCGACCTGCCGCCCGCTCACACCGTGATGATCTGTGTCGCCCTTCCCGGACTGGCCATCTCGACCGAGGAGGGACAGCTGACCGGCCGAGGGCTGGAGGGGTTCTACCGGGCCGGGCGGCGTGTGCTGTCCCGGTGTGAGATCCGCGTGGCCGGACGAGAACCCCTGGCCCTGCAGGCACGGAGGACCGCGGCCGACCGCGCCAGATTCGTCGGAACGCTGCGCACCACCCCTCAGGCGGGCCCGGACCCGGACGTGGTGGTGGAACGCATCCGCTTCGCGGACGGTACGGAGCGGATCACTCTGCACAGTGCGGCCCACCACCCTCTACGACTGCCCGTCGAAGTGGCCCTGGGTACGGACCTCGCCCACCTCGGGGCGATCGCGTCGGGCAACGCGGGGCCCGAACTCCCCGCGAGCGTCCACGGCTCCGGACTGCGCTGGTCCTGCACCACCGGCAACGCGTCCGTCACGGCCGAGCCACCTCCCTCGGACGCCCTGGCCGCGGCAGGGCTGCTGCGATGGGAAGTCGACCTGCTCCCGGGCGGCAGCAGAAGCGTGGAACTGCGAGTACGGCCGGACGGCGCGGGTCCCCTCCGAGCCGTGGGGCGCACCGCGACCAGCCCTCTCGCCGCAGCGCGTGCGGAAGGCGACGACGCCAGAGTCCCCGCCCTTCTGCGGACGAGTATCGAAGACCTCCAGGCCCTTCTGCTGCGCGACGCCGAGAACCCTGCCGACACCCACCTCGCAGCCGGGGCACCCTGGCGTTGCGGTCTGGCCCCAGCGGATGCCCTCGTCGCCGCCCGGATGACGCTTCCCCTCGGCACCGGCCTGGCCGCGGGAACCCTGCGGATCCTCGCCCGTACGCAGCTCACCGGCCCAGGACCGCACTCCGGGATGATCCCCGGCCCGCGACGCGACGCCGGTCCGCACCTCCCACCGCAGTGCACCGGTACGGAGGCCACGCTGCTCTTCCCCGCGCTGCTCGCCGAGGCCCGCCGTTGGGGCCTCTCCGAGCAGGAGACGGAGGAGCTGCTGCCCGCTGCCGAGCGGTGCCTGACCTGGCTTCGGACCACCGTGGGTGACGACATGTACCTGCGGGACCCGCACCCGGACGGCCCCGTCCGCTGCGAGACACAGGCCCATGCCCACCGTGCCGCACTGCTCGGCGCCGACTTGCTCGACGGGTGCGGCCGGACGGGCGGAGCGTCACTGCGACAGTGGGCACAGACCCTACGGACCGCCTTCCGCCACGAATTCTGGGTCGAGGACCGAGGGGGCGGTCGGCCCGCGGCAGCCCGGGCCCCGGACGGCAGACCCGTACCCCACCTGGTCGCGGCCACTGTCCACCTCCTCGACACCGGCCTGCTGGGCGGGGGCGAGCTGGCACCGGGTCTGCTCGACAAGGTCCAGACGGAGAACCTCGCCCGACTGCTGGGCAGCCCCGCCATGGACTCGGGCTGGGGCCTGCGCGGGCTGGGCGCGAAGGAACCGGGATTCAATCCGTTCGGCCACCGCGCGGGAGCCGTCCGCGTTCACGAGACGGCGCTCGCCGTCGCGGGCCTGGCCGCGGCCGGCTACGAGAAGGAGGCGAGCTCGCTGCTGCGCGGCGTGGTCGAGGCCGCCGAGACCTTCGCCCACCGGCTGCCCGAGATGTACGCGGGAGAGCAGCGCACGGAGGGGAGCGCTCCCCTCCCGCACCCGGCGGCCTGCCGCCCCGCGGCCACACCGGCGGCCGCCGGTGTCCTGCTGCTGACCACGCTCGCCGGCATTCGTCCCGACGCCCCGGCAGGGACGGTCACTCTGCGTCCCGTCCGCAGCGCACCCCTGGGCGAGATCGGTTTCACGGGGCTGCGCGTGGCCGGCGCACCGTTCTCCGTCCGGGTCGGGCGACTGGGCCTCGCCATGGTCGAAGAGGCAGCCGACGGACTGCAACTAGGGGTGTGACCTGCCACGACTCGTCATCGCCGGACCGTCGCGAACGGGCAGGGGGACCTTGCCGGTCCGAAGCGGATCAGCATCCGAGGGAACCAGTGAAGGGAGTGTTTATCGTCAGGCAGACGACTATGATCGCCGCATGCCCTACGACCCGTCAGCGTTTCCGCCTTTCGCCGTCACCGTGGACCTGGTCGTGCTGACCGTGCGCCGCCATGCCCTGTGCGCACTGGCGGTACGCAGGGGCGAACCGCCGTTCCAGGGGCGTTGGGCGCTGCCCGGCGGATTCGTACGGGCCGACGAGGACCTGGCGCAGGCCGCGGCGCGCGAACTGGCCGAGGAGACCGGACTGCGCGTCCATGACCCTGCCGTCCCCGCCCAGGACAACGGCGCGCATCTGGAACAGCTCGCCACCTACGGCGACCCCAAGCGAGATCCCAGAATGCGGGTCGTCAGTGTCGCGCACCTCGCCCTCGCTCCCGACCTGCCCGCGCCCCGGGCGGGTGGCGACGCCAGCAACGCGCGCTGGGCTCCGGTCGAGGAACTGCTGCAGCGGGGCGGCTACGGTCGGGACGCCGAGCCGGTCGCACCGCTCGCCTTCGACCACGCGCAGATCCTGGCGGACGGAGTGGAGCGCGCCCGCGCCAAGATCGAGTACTCGTCGCTGGCCACCGCCTTCTGCCCGCCCGAGTTCACTGTCGGGGAACTCCGCCGGGTCTACGAAGCGGTGTGGGGCGTGGCGCTCGACCCGCGCAACTTCCACCGCAAGGTCACGGGCACGCCGGGCTTTCTCGTCCCCACCGGAGGGACCACCACCCGCCAGGGCGGCCGCCCGGCCCAGCTCTTCCGCGCCGGGGGCGCGACCCTGCTCAACCCCCCGATGCTGCGCCCCGAGGTGTGATCGTGGGACGGGTACCGACGGCCGAGCTCGGAACCTGACCCACCCGAGCACGTGCCGGCCTGACTGCCATGCCCAGGTAGGCCGTGCGGTACCGGAAAAACCGGATATAGCGCGCTATCTTGCTGCGGGTGATCCAGGCCTTCGGACTGACCAGCAACCCCCGCAAAGAGCTTCCGCCCGCAGCCGACGACGTCTCCTTCGAGGCGCGAGCGGGCCGCGTCACCGCGCTGCTCGGAGCACCGGGCGCGGGCAAGACGACGGTTCTCCGACTGATGCTCGAGCTCCAACCGGGCAGGGGTGTCACCCACTTCCGGGGGCGCCCCCTGCATCGCATCGCCCACCCCTCCCGCGAGGTCGGCGTACTGCTGGGCGACGTGCCAGGGCACCCGGCCCGCACGGTCCGCGGCCATCTGCGCATGCTGTGTGCCGCCGCGGGCGTTTCGGTCCGGCGCGCCGACGAAGTCCTCGAGGCGGTCGGGCTGGTGAGCCTGCGCGACGAACGTCTCGGCACGCTCTCCCGTGGAATGGACCGCCGTCTCGGCTTGGCCTGCGTGCTCTTGGCCGACCCGCACACCCTCGTCCTCGACGACCCTGCCGACGGACTCTCCACCCGCGAGAGCAACTGGCTGCACGGCGCGCTGCGCGCACACGCAGCCCAGGGCGGCACGATCCTGTTCACCACCGCCGACCCCAAGGAGGCGGCACGCACCGCCGACCGTGTCGTCACGCTGGAGGAGGGGCGGCTCGTGGCCGACCAGGAGGCCGTGGAGTTCTCACGCACCCGCCTCCGGCCCCGGGTCGCCGTACGGAGCCCGCACGCGGCCCGTCTGGCAGCTCTCCTGGCCAAACAGGCCCGCACCGCGCAGCGCTCCGTCGAAGTTGTCCGAGAGGGCGGCAACCGCCTCTCCGTGTACGGCAGTACCTGTGCGGACATCGGCGAGACCGCATTCCGGCACGGCATTGTCGTCCATCAACTGGCCGACGAGATCGGCGACATGGGGCCCGGCGCGGGATTCGCTCCCGAGGTGGTGGGCGTGTCCGTCGACCAGCCGGGGCGTTCCGGTTCCGAGGCAGGGCAGGTTGCGGGCGCGCACCGGACAACCGCTGGGCTCCAGCCTGATGAGGCGGATTTCTCCCCCGACGTGTCGAGGCCCGCGCACACGCTCCCCGTGGCCACCACCGCTGCTGAGTCATGCCCCACACTCGAGCCACGCCCCTCCGCTGATGTCTTGCAGTCAGCTGCCGGAGAGTCACGCCCCCCGGCTGATGTCTCGAAGCCACTCACCGAAGAGCCACGACCCACTGATGTCTCGAAACCCGTGGCCGAAGAGTCGCAACCGCTCGTCGGCGCATCCCAGCCCGCGGCCGCGCCGCACGACCGCTCGGGGACCCTCACGCCCGGCCACTCGCCCAGCGCCACCGCCCCTCCCCGGTCCTCCACCCCCTCCCCGACCCTCACGCCGCGCCCCCGCCCGGCGCGCACCCTCGACACACTGCCCCCTCTGCCGCCTCCCATCTCCGTCCGCCCGGCCCCCAGCCCTCTCCGTCCCCTCCGTTATGAGATCCGCCGTGCTGTCGGCATCGGCACCGGGTTCCTCACCGGGGCCGTCGTGCTCGTCGTGTCCGCTGTCACCGCCGTCGTGCTCGCCAGGATCGGGCACACCCCGCAGCCGCGCCTGCTGGCCGCGTGGCCGCAGGAGCTGCCTCTGCCGCCCGCTGCACTCGGTGCGGGGCTGCTCGGCGCGCTTGCCTTCGGCGATGAGTTCCGCCACCCCACGCTGGCAGCGGACCGCGGCACCGTGCCCCGCCGGCTGGGGCTGCTGGCAGCCAAACTGATCGTCTCCTCGGCCACCGCCCTGATGCTGGCCGTCCTCACCGTCGGCTGCGACGCGGAAGTGCTCTATCTCGTCTACGGCCGGGAGATCGCGCAGGTTCCCACCGACTGGCTTGCGCTGAGCTTGAGTTGGATCGGGCTCGTGGTCGGCTGCGCCTGGGCGGGGGTGCTGGCCGCAGGTGTCTTCCGCTCCACCTCGGCCGGCCTGGCCGCGGTGGCCGCCGTGCCACTCGTCGTCGTACCCCTGGCGCACAAGCTCCTGGACGGACCGTCTGTGCGAACGGCGGCCGGACTTCCGATGCGGCTGCGCGAGGCCCTCCTGCCGCGGTGGCCCTTCGGGGGAGAGCGCTACCTGGAGGCCGCGCTGAGTGTGATCTCCCAACCCGTCGGCGGCGCACTGACGTTGTCGCTGGCCACACTGCTCTGCGCGTACCTGCTCACCGCCCTGCGCGGCAGACTCCGGTGACGACTGTCCGTAACCCTTGGTCCGGCCATGCGCACAACTCCCCGCAGAACGCCCATTTCTTTCCGATAAGGCGTCAATTGCGACGGGGTGAGCGATCACCCTTTCGTGTGCTTTTCACCAAAGACCTCAAGGGAGTTGGCGACGGCGCCGACAAAGGATGCGTGAGTACCCTTGCGCACACCATGATGACCGCCGCCCGCTCTGCTGACTCCGGCCTCGCGAGCCCGGGCGAACTCGACCGCTACCCGTACGCCGAGGCGCCTGCCGTCGACCGCGTCGGGGCCCCTGTCTGGGACAGCGCGGACCAGGAGCTGGGCCGTGTGGGCCGACGCGCCGCGGGCAGCCGCGGACGCGGGCTGCACGGCCAACTCGTACAGCAGCTCGGGCAGATGATCGTCTCCGGCGACCTGGGCGCCGACCGCCCGCTGGTGCCGGAGGAGATCGGCCAGCGCTTCGAGGTCTCCCGCACCGTCGTCCGCGAGTCGCTCCGCGTCCTGGAGGCGAAGGGCCTGGTGAGCGCCCGCCCGAACGTGGGCACGCGCGTGCGCCCCGTCAGTGACTGGAACCTCCTCGACGCGGACATCATCGAGTGGCGAGCCTTCGGGCCGCAGCGCGACGACCAGCGCCGCGAGCTGAGTGAGCTGCGCTGGACCATCGAGCCGCTCGCCGCCCGCCTCGCCGCCGGGCACGGGCGGGAGGACATCCAGCAGCGCCTTGCGGACATGGTCGAGATCATGGGGCACGCGATGGCCCAGGGTGATGCGCTCACCTTCTCCCGCGCCGACTCCGAGTTCCACTCGATGCTCATCCAGATCGCCGGAAACCGCATGCTGGAGCACCTCTCCGGGATCGTCTCCGCCGCCCTCCAGGTCTCCGGCAGCCCGATCACCGGCTGTGACCGGCCGAACGAGGCGTCGCTGGCGCATCACGGCCGTATCTGCGATGCCCTCGCAGCCGGTGACGGAGCGGCGGCCGAGGCGGCGATGCGCCAACTTCTGACAGTCCACCCCGAGGTGGAGCGGGTGGTGCCCGCCCCGCGCGAGCACTGATCGCGTTCCGCGGGCGGCGCGGCCGGGTGTGCCACCCCCCTTCTGTGGCAGCCCCCGACCGGTAACCGCCTCCCGCCGGGCCCCGCGGGATCCTCGTGATCCCGCGGGGTCCGCCGTCGCTACGGGGCCGCAGATCCGCCGGATCGGCCGGGTAGGTACCGTAGGTGACATCATCTGCCCGCGTCTGATCGCTTTTGTTCGCTTACGGGGTGTGACTCGGGCCACGCAGATTGGGCGTAACGCTCGCGGGAAGAACGCGATGACCTAAGAGGTGACAGCCGCGGAAGGAATACGGACGCCGTTCACGGCGCTGTGCATCTCCCCGGCCCCCGCCCGCGCCGTCGGCCCAATCCCCAAGCCGGCGGTCGGCTCCCGCCCCCGTGGACGGGGCCGGAAGCCGTTTTCCAACGTTCCGAGAGGTTGTTCGTGTCGGCCAGCACATCCCGTACGCTCCCGCCGGAGATCGCCGAGTCCGTCTCTGTCATGGCGCTCATTGAGCGGGGAAAGGCTGAGGGGCAGATCGCCGGCGATGACGTGCGTCGGGCCTTCGAAGCTGACCAGATTCCGGCCACTCAGTGGAAGAACGTACTGCGCAGCCTCAACCAGATCCTCGAGGAAGAGGGTGTGACGCTGATGGTCAGTGCCGCAGAGCCCAAGCGCACCCGAAAGAGCGTCGCAGCGAAGAGTCCCGCCAAGCGCACCGCCACCAAGGCGGTCGCGGCCAAGGCGGTGACCACCCGGAAGGCCACCGCCAGCGCGACGCCGGCCGCCCCCGCCGACGAGCCCGCCGTCGAGGAAGAGGCGCCCGCCAAGAAGGCGGCCGCGAAGAAGACGACCGCCAAGAAGGCGGCCGCGAAGAAGACCGTCGCCAAGAAGACGGCGGCCAAGAAGACCAGCGCCAAGAAGGACGACGCCGAGCTCATCGAGGAGGAGGTGCTCGAGGAGGCAGCCCCCGGCAAGGCCGGCGAGGAGCCCGAGGGCACTGAGAACGCGGGCTTCGTGCTCTCCGACGAGGACGAGGACGACGCGCCTGCTCAGCAGGTCGCCGCCGCTGGAGCCACCGCCGACCCGGTCAAGGACTACCTCAAGCAGATCGGTAAGGTCCCGCTGCTCAACGCCGAGCAGGAGGTCGAGCTCGCCAAGCGCATCGAGGCGGGTCTGTTCGCCGAGGACAAGCTGGCCAACGCCGACAAGCTCGCCCCCAAGCTCAAGCGCGAGCTGGAGATCATCGCCGAGGACGGCCGCCGCGCCAAGAACCACCTCCTGGAGGCCAACCTCCGTCTGGTGGTCTCCCTGGCAAAGCGCTACACCGGCCGCGGCATGCTCTTCCTGGACCTCATCCAGGAAGGCAACCTCGGTCTGATCCGCGCGGTCGAGAAGTTCGACTACACCAAGGGCTACAAGTTCTCCACGTACGCCACCTGGTGGATCCGTCAGGCGATCACCCGCGCCATGGCCGACCAGGCCCGCACCATCCGTATCCCGGTGCACATGGTCGAGGTCATCAACAAGCTCGCGCGCGTCCAGCGCCAGATGCTTCAGGACCTGGGCCGCGAGCCCACTCCGGAGGAGCTGGCCAAGGAGCTCGACATGACCCCCGAGAAGGTCATCGAGGTCCAGAAGTACGGCCGCGAGCCCATCTCGCTGCACACCCCGCTGGGCGAGGACGGCGACAGCGAGTTCGGTGACCTCATCGAGGACTCCGAGGCGGTCGTCCCGGCCGACGCGGTCAGCTTCACGCTCCTCCAGGAGCAGCTGCACTCCGTCCTGGACACCCTGTCCGAGCGCGAGGCGGGCGTCGTCTCCATGCGCTTCGGTCTCACCGACGGTCAGCCCAAGACCCTCGACGAGATCGGCAAGGTGTACGGGGTCACGCGTGAGCGGATCCGCCAGATCGAGTCCAAGACGATGTCGAAGCTGCGCCACCCGTCCCGTTCGCAGGTGCTGCGCGACTACCTCGACTGAGTCAGGCGCCACCGAACGCCCCTGATCTGCACTTATGCGGGCCGGGGGCGTTTCTGTTGCCAAGCTCAGCGCTCCTAGGCCAGATATCAATCCCGCGTTGGCATATGCTTACGATATGGACGAATCGGACATGCGTGCGCTTCTGGACTCCTGGGTGATCCATCTGGCCGCCGAGCGAAAGTCCGCTCAGACCCTGAAAACGTACGGCGATGGCGTCCGTGCCTTCCTGCGGTGGGCCGCGGCGACAGGCACGCCGCCCGCCCTGGACCGCCCTACAGTCAACGCCTTCGTGGCGGCACTCATCGAGGGCGGCGCCGAGTCGTCCACCGCCCGCTCCCGGCAGCTCTCGCTGCGCCGGTTCTCCGCCTGGCTGGCCGACGAGGGTGAGATCGACACCGACCAGTTGCAGAATCTGAAGCCGCCGAAGCTGGACGTGAAGGTCGTCGACGCCCTCAACGACGATCAGCTCCGGGCCCTGTTCAAGGCGTGTGCTGGCCGGGACCTGCGCGACCGCCGCGACGCAGCGATCATTCGCCTCATGGCCGAGACCGGCGTCCGCGCTGGCGAGGTTGTGGACCTGGCCGTCGGTGACGTCAACGTTGCGGCAGGCTCCGCGGTCATCCGCCGCGGCAAGGGCGGCAAAGGGCGCACGGTGTCGTTCGGGCCCCAGACGGGACAGGCCATCGACCGGTACATACGGGTCCGCCGCACCCACCGCCTCGCCGGCTCGCCCACGCTCTGGCTCGGCGACCGCGGAAAGAACTTCTCGTACCAGGGTCTGTACAACGCTCTGAGCTACCGCGCCAGGCAGGCAGAGATCGCGGGTTTCCACCCGCACAAGCTCCGCCACACCGCGGCTACCCGCTGGCTGGCCGCGGGTGGTTCCGAGGGCGGGCTCATGGCGAGGGCGGGATGGAGCCGCAGGGACATGCTCGACAGGTACACCAGGGCGTCATCGGAGCAGCGCGCCGCCGAAGAGGCGCGACGGCTCAACCTCGGCGATCTGTGATACGGGTCATGCGGGCTATGTGTTTGCGCTGTGCTTTCGTGAGGGCATGACCCGAACTACAACGGTCTCCCCGTGGACCGTCCGGACTGAGGTCCGGGAAGCCACCGTGGAGAGCACGGTGCGACCACACGAGGGCCCGTCTGGCCGCCCAGAGAGCGGAACTTTCCGGTAGGCACGACCGGGGCGGGAATCCCGGGAGATCGGTACGAGGCCCGCGCGGGGCCCGAGCGAAGGCATAGTCCCTCTGCCGTTCGCAGGACACTCACATTCGGAGTCCTGCGATATGGCACTCACGCCCGAACAGCGGCGCCTGCGCGCCGAGAGCGGCGCCCACCAGATGTGGGCCAACTGCGACGACCCTGCCGCCCACACCCTTCCCGCACGTCAAGCCTTTATGAGCCGCTTCGAGCGGCAGGTCGACCCGGGCGGAACCCTCGGCCCGGAAGAGCGCGCACGCCGTGCTGAACACGCGCGCAAGGCGTACTTCGCAAGGCTCGCCCTGGCCTCATCCCGGGCCCGCAGAGCAAAGGCCATCGCCCGCCGTGCCAAGGGTGGAGGCGGCGAAGATGCCGCATAACAGCACCGGAGCCGCCACCCCGGGCATGGGCAACGGCTCCGCAACGATCAACAACCTGGCGATGGCTTCAATCGACTCCAGCGTAACGTCGAAGGCTGCCGCCTTGTCCTACGCCGCCGCCGGATACAGGGTGATCTTGGCGCCGCGCGGCCGCAAGCGGCCGTTTGTGAGGGGCTGGCCGGACCGCGCCACGACCGACACCGACACCATCGAGCGGTGGTGGACGCAGCACCCCGGCGCCAATGTCTGCATCGCTACCGGCCAGCCGTCCAACCTTTGGGTACTCGACGTCGACGACAAGAACGGCGCCGGTGGATCGGCCACCCTCGCCGCCCTGGAGCGCCAGTACGGGGATCTCCCAATGACGTACGCCGTAGGTACCGGGAGCGGCGGCGTTCACTACTACTTCGCGTATGACGGCGTCGACTTCCACCTCGGTAACTCGGCTGGCAAGCTTGGCCCCGGTCTCGACATCAGGGCCGAAGGCGGCCAGGTCGTCGCGCCCCCGTCAAGGGTCGACGACCCCGCGCACACCATGGCGTACGTCGTGCTCGATCGCCGGCCGCCTGTCGCCGCTCCTGTGTGGCTGCTCGGTCTGCTGCGGCCCGCCCTGATGAGGCCGGCGGCGCCGCGGAGCAAGGGGCCGACGTCCCCGCCACGAGATGTCGGCGGTGTTCTTAGGTGGCTCGCCAGCGTCCAGCCGGGCGGCCAGGACAACGCCCTGACCTGGGCGGTGTGGAAGCTCCGCGATAAGGGGCTGAGCCCGCAAGAGGCAGGCGACCAGCTGCGACCGGTCGTCTTTGCGTGGTCCTGCTCGGGGACCCCGTGGACCGAACGCGACATCCAGCGCCACCTGCGCTCCGCGTACAAGGGGGCGGCATGACTACACCGGACGCGTTCATGGGCAGTACCGCATCCGACCGGTGCGAGCACGACCAGCTCAAGGGCAAGTGCATGCGCGCGGGGTGCCCGGACGGCCTCGGTACCGCTCCCGCCCCGTCCGAGGAGTACACGGCGCCGGTAGACGGTGCCCAGATCCTGGATGAGCTGCACAACGCCATGTGTGAGTACGTTGTCTTCCCCAGTGACGCCGCATCGGTCGCCGTCACCCTGTGGATCGTGGCCACGCACACGCAGCGGCACAGCTTTCACGCGCCGCGGCTCGCTGTGGTTGCCCCGAAGAAGCGGTGCGGGAAGTCCCGTCTCCTGGACGTGGTGCACGAGGCGTCCCACAAGCCGTTGCTGACGGTCAACGCGACCGTGGCAGCGGTGTTCCGGTCGATCGACGAGCACGACCCGCCGACGCTGTTGGTCGATGAGGCGGACTCCATCTTCGGCACGAAGAAGGCCGCGGAGAACAACGAGGACTTCCGCGGACTACTCAACGCGGGTCATCAGCGCGGGAGGCCCGCGACCCGGTGCTCTGGGCCGAACCACGAGGTGAAGCAGTTCCCGACGTTCGCCATGGCGGCCCTGGCCGGTATCGGCGACTTGCCCGACACGATCATGGACCGCGCCGTCGTCATCAGGATGCGCCGTCGGCACCACGGCGAGCAGGTGAAGCCGTTCCGGGCACGCCGTGACGCACCGCGGTTCAACGCCATCAGGGATGACCTTGCGCGCTGGCTGGGTGCCGCGGACATCGCCGACACCTACCCCGACATGCACCCCCTTGAGGACCGGGCCGCGGACACGTGGGAGCCGCTGTTCCTGGTGGCCGACCTTGCCGGGGGCCGGTGGCCTGACGCCGCTCGGCAGGCCGCAGACGAACTGGAGAAGGCCCACAAGGAGGCGGAGGACGGCGCGGAGAACGCGATCCTCACGGACTGCCGCGACGCCTTCGCCAAGGCCGACAACCCCAACGAGATGAAGACCGAGACGCTGTTGCAGTACCTGAAGCGGGACCCGCACTCGCAGTGGGCGACGTACGGGCGCGACGGGCTCAACCCGCACCAGCTCGGGAAGCTGCTCGCGCCGTACGAGATCCGGCCGAAGCAGATCCGGTTCTCCGACCAGACGAAGGTTCGCGGGTACCTCCGGTCGCAGTTCGAGGACGCCTGGGGTCGCTACTGTCCGTCCCCGAAGGAGGAGTGATGGATCGTTCCGCTCCCGCCCTAGCGAGCCAAGTGGTACAAGCGGGGCACCGCAGGTCAGGGCTCTCTCGTTGTCCCGCTTGTACCACTTACCTGCCTCGAGTGGTACAGCCAAAACTCTCTGACCTGTGGTGTACCGGTTGTCTCGCTTGTCTCGCTAAGGCGGATCGGGGGCGGTCATCTCCAGGTCGTGAGTTACTCTCCGCTACCAATCAGTCCCTACCGGAGGAGAGGAGACCCCGAAGAAGATCAAAGAAGGAATAGATCATGATCAACGACTGCAGCCGTCTCGACGGGATGGCCCTGGGCGACCACCATGCTGAAGCCGCCTTCATGGCCAGCTCCCCTCGTGGCGCTGTACACGCGCTCCTCTCGCTAGACGACTCGCTGCGCGCGCTGGTCGTCCTGCAGGAGCGCCAGGCGACTGCCCTGGAGCGCCTCGCGGACGCCGTGGAACGCACGGCACCCCCGTTGGCTTCGCAGACGCCCCTGCGGGCCATGGGTTGGACGGGGGGTACCGCATGATCGTCCCCCACGGCGTGAACGTCTCCGGCCTGGTCGCACTGAGCGTCGCCAAGCTGCTCAAGTTCGCGATCCGGCATGACCTCCAGTACGCCAGGCTGCTGCTCACGGTCCGACGCGAGGTTGAGGCGGTCATCCGGGAGAGCGACGCCATCGGCGCGCGATGGCTGGGCGATGCTGCGAAAGACGACGTGCCGGCCCGTCGGGCAGTCTCGAACCAGCCCGGCCGGATCGGCACCGCTGAGATAGCGGAACTCCTCGGCATCTCCGAGGTGTGGGCCCGCCAACGGTGCAGCCGGGGCGATTGGGAAGCCGTCAAACACGGCAACCGCTGGACGGCCGACAGGGCGGCTGTCCTCCTCGAAGCGGAGCAGCGGAGGGGCTGATGGAACATAAAGGGGTCTTCAAAGTTGAGCGGTGCGGAGGTGTCCGCGTGCTCGGCGGGTGGTGACGCAGCGTGTCCGTAGCCGTTGGTTGTCGGCATTGCGAAGGCCGAACGCGTTGCGGGCGACGAGCTTGATCACGCGGTTGATGCCTTCGCTCTTGGCGTTGCTGTGCCCGGTGTCGATGAATGCGGTGATCTCGGCCCGCCAGCGGTCCACGGTGACGGCGAGCTGCCGCACCTCGGGGATGTCGGAGTCCGCGCACCACGTGAGGAACTTTCAGCGGGCGTGGCCGACTTGATGGCGGTCGGCGCCGGTTCTCGCCAGGGCGAGGAGGTTGCGCAGGTTCTCCTTGGCGATCCATGCCGTCAGCAGGCTGGCCGATCGTCCCCTCGCCCAGCAGCGTGTTCCACATCGTGGCGAACTGCTCGTCGGTGAGATCCTCGCGGTTGCGCAGAAGGCGCCGCCTGGCTTTCCGTTCCGGGTCACTGGCGCGTCCACGTCGGCCGCGCATCTCGGCGGTGGTGCGGCGCCGGACCATGGACAGCATCTTGTTGGCGAGTTGGACGACGTGGAAGTGGTCGACCACGACGGTGGCCTGCGGGAGACCGAGCCGGACGGCGGCGCGGTAGGTGGCCGACATGTCGATGGCCACGTACTCGATGCTCTTTTTCCAGGTCAGCGGGGTGGCGGCGAGCCAGGCGAGCACATCGGCGACGGTGCGGCCCTCGACCTGGCCGAGCAGGCCGCCGGCGCCGAGCGCGTCGACGAACCCCGTATGCCACCGATCGCGGGTCAGTATCCACTTGCCCGTGGCCGGGTCCTGTTCCCAGCGCGGCCGTCCGCGCCGGGTCTCGTCGATGCCCAGCACCTTCACCTCGGGCAGCGGGGCCTCGGTGACCTCGTGTGCGACGGCGCGGAAGGCGTCCATCACGGTTGGCCAGGACAGACGCAGATCCCGGGCGGCCTGGATGACGGTGGAGGCGGCGTCGCGTATTCGCCGCCCGGCAGCACCGCGCAGTCGCATGGTGATCCGTGCGCCGGCCGGTAGCTGCGGGATCTGCTCGGTGAAGGACCGGCGCGGGCAGCCGGCCTCCCGGCACCACCAGCGGCGCTTGTGCCAGCGGAACTCCAGCCCGCTCTCGCCGTACGGCAGATCGCGGGGCCGGGTAACCGCCGAGCCCTTCACCCTGGTGGCGAACACCCCGCAGGCCGGGCACGCCCGGGCCCTCTCATCGGCCGTGGCCAGGTGGACCCGGCGTGTCCCGTCCGCCAGCCGCTCGACCCGGACGACGGACACCCCGTCGAGGTCGAGCAGCAACGTCGTATCGTTGAGCAAGCCCGTGGCTCCTGCATGATCGTTCTGCCTAGAGAACAGAAATGATCACGCAGGGCCACGGGCACCTTGCGTCCAGGGCCAAGCCGCCCGACCCAACACGGAGCGTGACGCCGTGTCAGCAAGCCGAACCAGCGCACCGCTCAACTTCGAAGACCCACATAAAGGGTTCACTCCCGTTGTCCGGGTGTGAAAGGCGCTGGGCGGGTAGGCATCGTCGTCGCGACGCTGAACGAGATCGACAAGGACGGGGACGTCATGCTGCCGGGGTTCTTCGGCACACAGACTGTTCAAGTCGTCCCAGCGCACGACTGGTCGCACGTGCCCCTCGGGAAGGCCACGGTGCGCGAGGCCGGGAACGAGGCCATCGTCGATCTCCAGTTCAACCTCAAGATCCCGGCGGCCGTGGATTGGTACGAAGCGATCAAGCGCGACTTCCTGAACACCCCTTCGATCCAGGAGTACTCGTACGGGTTCACCATCCGTGCTCTGGCGGCTCCCGGCCCGGCGAATTCGAAGGCAAGCGGGTCCGGTTCGTCCAGACCCTCAAGAACGGCCTTCCCGGGGCCGTCGTGGTCGAGGTAAGTCCGGTCCTCATGGGGGCGGCGGTAGGAACTCGGACGCTCGCCGTGAAGCAGGGGCGGCGGTCGCCTATCGCCCACCTCACGCGCGCGGAGTTGAAGCGGATCCATGACGGCCTGGTGCGCGACGAGCTGGAGCGAATCGCGGAGCGGAACCGGGACTGCATGTTCCGGGAGGAAGTCGAGTCTCTCCACGAGGAAATGGTCCGGGACCAGGGCATCCTCTACAGCCGTCACGGGGACCGTGCCGTGCCGCAGGAAACAAAGTCGGCCGCCTACGCCGCCGTTCGGACGTACGCACCACAGTTCGGGCTGGACGCCGACAAGATCGAGATCAAGTTCTTCTCAGTCGAGAACGACGAGGGTGCGTGGGTGCCCGGCGAATTCGTCGACTTCCACTCGCTCGTTCCCCTCCTCGGCCGCTGCCGCCCGAAGGGCGAGCCCAACGTGATTTGGCTTCATGCTGCTCTCGGATCGGATGAGGCCTGGGCGGTGGCGGCTCATGAGATCCGGCATCTCGCAGGCGGCTCCGAAGAGGAGGCCCGCACGTACGAAGACGCCGCACGGCTGGAAAGGATGGGATGGGTATGAGCGAGTACGGCAGTGAAACCGAAGCCAAGCAGGGCGAACTCCTGCACGACGCCCTCGAAATCGGGGACTTGGCGCGCGACACGTATCCCAACCAGGCGTACACGCTGAAGACCCGCATCCTCTGCCTCGACATTGAGGAAAGCCAGTGCCTCATCGACGCCATCAACCGCGCCAAGGGCATCGCCGTCAGCAAGAGCAAGGAAGGCAAGTAATAATGCGGACTTCAGCTAGGAACAAGGCAGTTGGTCAGGCCAGCGGTCAGGGGTAACTGCCCTCGGTGCGGCCAGGAGCGGACCGCGTCTGGATGCCGGGTCGTCAGGGCCGGAAGCTACTGTAAGGCGCCGGGTCTCTATGAGTGGGCGGAGGGTTTCATCGTCTACCCTGAGCCGGACCCGGTAGGCAAGGCCGAACAGAAGGTCCTCGAGAAGTACGCGGGTCAGATCGCTCGGGCCGAGAAGGCCGTTGATGAGGCCCTGGCCGTCTTCACCAAGGCCCAGTCTGCGCACTTCGAGTCGCTCCTAGAGTGCGCGCGTCGGGGTGTCGAAACTGACACGGTCCTGATGATGCCCGGGAGGTCTGTGCGCCTTCGGTCCACGCCCGTCGAGAAGACCCAGGCCGCTGAGGTTGAGGTGCAGGCCAAGGAAAGCCCTGGCCGAGGCGGAGTCCAAGCTGATCACCGCCCGGCGGAAGCTCCAGCGGCTGGAGTGCCGCCGCGAATCGGCGATTCGTGTCGCCCGTGACGCCGATCGCAGAGTCTGAGGTGAGATCGGTCAGCGTGACATGGCTGTCAGGCCGACTGTTACCACCAATCACATGATGCCGCTCCATCACCTGCTATTGATATCCGTTCTGTCCTTGTATTTCCATCGTCTTCATCACACACAGCGAAAGGAAAGCGAGCAAGAACTTCGAGTCGGTTTGTTGTCGCCGTTCGAATCAAAAGTATCGACGACCTGCAAGATCAGACCGAACTCATGGGTCCGGAGCAGTACGCGGCACGCTCCGTCGCGTCCGCCCACGCCGCGGCCGAGCAAACGAGTAGGCAAGACTGGCCCGCGGCCTTGAGGGATCCATCGCCACACTAAGGACTCCCTTGCCTGACCCATCCATGTGAGAGTCCAAGGGGCCAGTCTTATTCAACGAATGAGGGAACTGCGAGGGATCCCTTCGCCCCATCGCATCAACGCGCGCGGGTAAAAGGGTGCCCAGGTAGGGGGGGTGGGGTATCGCAGGCCTGACTCACACCTGATTGACCCCGCACACTCATTCGTTTCCCTCTCTATTAAAGAAATCCCACACGGGCGACAGCCAGCCCGTACGCGAGCGGCAGTCCTTACGGGCTTCGGCAGGAGACCGAGACCTCGCCTGGGCTCCGGCAAGAGGGCCCTCGCAACCGCACCAGTGCCTGCAAGCCGGGGCGCGTCACAGAGTTGACCCTCGCGCACTAAGGTGCGGGATGTGCAGCGCCTCCTGGTTCTCTTCGACCTCGACAACACGCTCGTGGATCGGCGGGGAACGCTCGCCGACTGGGCCGCCGAGTTCACCGCCCGGTACAGCCTGGACGACGAGGAGCAGGCGTACGTCTTGGGCATGGTGGCCGAGCGGGCCTATCCGTCCACCTTCGATGCGATCCGCACCCGGTACCGGCTGCCCACGCCGACTGACGAATTGTGGCGCGCGTACTGCACCGACATCGCGGCCTGGGTGTCGTGCCCGGCTGAGGTCCTCGACGGCTTGGACGACCTGCGTGCGGCCGGCTGGCGAGTGGGCGTGGCCACCAACGGTGCGGCCGACATCCAGCGCGCCAAGCTCTGGGCCACCGGTATCTCCGAGCGCTTGGACGGCGTCTTCGTCTCCGAGGATGCCGACGCGCGCAAACCCCAGCCCCGGCACTTCGCCCTGGCCGCGGCCCGCTGCGGCGCTGTGCTGGGCGACGGCGGCTGGATGGTCGGCGACAACCCGGTCAACGACATCGGGGGCGGACGCGCCGCGGGGCTGAAGACCATTTGGATCGGCAACGGCCGCTCCTGGCCGCCGGACGATCCTCGGCCGGACCACACGGTGCCGCATGCACGCGCGGCCATAGACATGCTGCTTCTGCACTCTGCTGATCACTGGAAGGCTACGGCATGACGAATACGGTTGGACTGCTGCACCCTGGCAGCATGGGATCCCCCTTCGGCGCCCAGCTGCGTGCCCGCGGTCACATCGTGCTGTGGTGTCCTGACGGACGCAGCGCCACAACCCACCGCCGGGCCGAGTGCGCGGGCCTCGAACCCGAGGCGCTGCCCGAGCTCGTCTCCCGCTCCGACGTGCTGCTCTCCCTGTGCCCTCCCGCCGCCGCGGAGGAGACTGCCGCCCAGGTAGCCGAGCTCGGCATGGCCGGCGCGGACACGATCTATGTTGAAGCGAACGCCGTCGCGCCGTCGCGCGTGGTGAATATCGCCGGCTGCCTGACCCCGATGCCGGTCATCGATGCCGCGGTGGTTGGATCGCCTCCCGTGGGCGGCAAGTCCCCGACGCTCTATCTGTCCGGTCCCGGCAAGCAGGCCGACCGGGTCGTCGAACTCTTCGCGGGCACGGATGTGCAGACCCACGTCCTGGGCGACACCATCGGCAAAGCCTCCGCACTCAAGCTCGCGTACTCGAGCTACCAGAAGGTCTCCCGCGTGCTGGCCGCCGTGGCGTACGGGGCGGCCGAATCGTACGGTGTCGCGGACGAGCTGCTGGTGATCGCAGCCAAGCGCACCCGCAGCTACCTCGTGGAAACCGACTACATCCCCAAGGCCGCTGCCCGTGCCTGGCGTTGGGGCCCAGAGCTTGAGGACGCGGCGGCTCTCCTCGCCGACGCCGGGCTGCCGGACTCCCTTGTGCATGCCGCCGCCACGACGCTCGCCCGGTGGGACGGCAACAGGGACGAGCGGCTGGGTATCGCCGAGGCGCTGGGAGCCCTGCAAGCTGAGCGGGACCTGGACAACCAAAGTTGAGCGTCCGTTCCCTATAAACGTAGATCGCATGTATGTTGTGCACTGATTAATATGAATATGACTGTTACGTGAAGGTTCGCAGCTGGAATCGGGGACGCGGGGCCGTGGCGGAGGTTGTGCACATCGCTCTGGATGGTGACGCAGTCGCGATGTGCAACGCACTGATGGAGCGTCGAGCTCCGCGGGCGGAGGAGCCCGAGCAGGCGACCTGCCAGGAGTGCATCGACACGTATATCGAGGGCTGGGCGGCAGCGCAGGAGAGCTTGCCTGCGGGGGTTCCGCCCATGCCCCCGTAGTCGCCGTCATCCCGCCGCCCCACAGCCGTTCGGTACGTGGGGATGGGCGCTGCTGCGGCACTGGCCGTGGCAGGGATCGTCTACTGGGCCGTCTCCGACGACGGCGGCGGTGGGAACAGCAACATCGCCGTCACGGTGGTTGATTGCTCGCAGACGCAGCTCTACTCGCCCAAGGACGGCGGGCCGATGCTGCCTGCCAGGGTTGCGCAGATCCAGTTTACGAATGACGCCAACGACACGGAGAGCTTCGCGGCCCAAGTCGACGGCGTGACTCTGCAGGGCCAAGACGGCAACCCGGCGCGATTCACCATCGCGCCCCACGACTCAAAGGTCATCAGCTTCCCGATGAACCCCACCAAGTACGGCAACAGCGAGGGAGCCTGCTATGCGCTGAATGTGCGGGCAGCCCAGTAGCCCTGCTGCGGTCAACCCCTCAGCTGCCCCAGGTGACCGAGTGCCAACACCGTCAGGAGCGAGGTGACGTGGTGCGGACGATGTCGTCGATCCTCTGTGCGGCTTCACGGGGCGCCGTCGCGTCCGTGTCCACGCGCAGCTCCCATTGCGCCCGCGGATGAGCCGCAAGATCGGCTTGGGTGGCGTCCCACGCGGCCAGTCGGGCTGCTGTGTCGGTGTCGCCCCGCTGCGGTGAGCGTCGGGCGGTTGTCTCCTTGGAGCACCACAGTAGAACGCGCACCCAGCGCGCCGGGTAGAGGGCGGTCACCTGCTCCATCCCCACCATCTGGCCGAGGTGGACGACGGGGGTCCTGCTGCCTTCCATGGCCTGGTCGAGGCCGGGCCGGTCGACGACGTAAATGTTGCCGTACCGATCGTTGCGGTAGATGACATCGCCGCGTGCCTCTAGGCCGGCCAGCTGCTCCGGCGTGCCCATCCGGTAGCCCTCGGTTTTCCCGCTCCCGATCTTCAGGCGGGTGAACGGCGCGTACCGCGCATCGAGTTCCGTGAGCGCCGCCGTGATCGTGTCCTTGCCTGCCGCCGGCGGCCCGTACAGCAGGATGCCCTGTCTCACTGGAACACCGTCCCGAAGACCTGGCGCACCTGATCCGTGAGCGAGATTGCGGAGCCAAGCCGGTTGTCGACAACCATGTGCGGCACCACTGGCCGCAGCTCCAGATCGATCCCGGAGGCGTACGTGACCCAGTTCTGGAGTTTCCAGCTGTCCCGGGCGGCGGACCGGAAGCTGATGTACTCGTGCATCGTGTCGAGGTCGCACTGAATCCAGACGACTGCCACGGTGACGCCACGCGCTTCGCAGCGGTTGATCAGGCGCCGCATCCACCGAGGATCGGTGGCCTCGGCGATGAAGGGCGCGCTGAGTACGGTGCTGATCGCGCAGTCGACGTTCGCGTACGCGGTCTCCAGCAGGCACTGGTACTCCAGCGGGCGGACCTTCTCCCGGTAGAGGTCGGTGTGCCGGTCATTCGGCTCGCTGCCCATCTCTACGAGGAGGCGTTCAACGAGGGGGCGCGTGATCGGGTCCTTGTCGAGGACGGGCCAGCCAGTAAGCTGAGATATGAAGCGGGCGAACTCCGATTTCCCACTGCCCGCATAGCCGCCGACCATCATCAGCGTCGGCTTGTTGGGGTCGCCGCCGGTGTGCCGGCGCTTCCAGGCATCCAGGATTCGCTGCTGTACGCCCCGCCCGTCAGTGTCTTCCGTACCGGGCGCGAGCTGGAGCAACGCGCGCTCCACAGCCAGCACGTGGGCGCCGCTGTGCGATTCGCTCGACTCTGTGAACTTGAGCTTCCTGGCCTCGTCGGGCAGGGCGCTACGGAAGCCCAGCTCCGGCTCAGTCGCGCGGTACAGCAGGCAGTACGCGCGACGGTAGTGCGGTCCGGGATAGACCTCACCCTGCTCGTGCTGCCAGAGCGTCTGAAAGTTCGCGGCTGGCACCGTGAGCCCCGCAGCTCGGGCCACCTCGCGCAGCTGCTCACCCGCACCTTCGAGCGTCAGGCCGTGGGCTTCGCGTTGCTGCCTCAACTTGTCAGGGCGCCACCCCGGGCGACTCTTACCCACCGCGCTTACCGCCTGCCCATCCCTGGTCATGATCCGGAGCCTAAGTCTGCCTGTCATGAACCCGTGTGTAAGCCGATGTTGAAAAGTCAGACCAACCGGCCATGAGCTGCTGATGAGCAGCTTCGGCAACAACTTGTGATACTCCGCATACCCCCGAGCCGCTGTCATGGTCACACCGACGCGGTCATCCCAAGTACCCGCCTCGGTCACCACTATTCGTCCGAGATCGGAGAGGGCTCCGCGGTGGCTGTTGATGTTGCTGTCCTGCTGCTCCTCGGCATCGTGATCGTCTTCTTGCGCCGCGGAGGTGGGCTCAAGGCGGGTCACGCCGTGGTGTGCGCGGTTTTCGGTCTCTATCTCGCCGGGACCCACAACGTCGGCCCATTCGTGAAGGACGTCACGGCGTCGGTCGCGAACCTGCTGTCGGGGCTGAGGCTGTGAGCTCGTCGATAACTCCGCACTCGTCCAGCTCTTGGAACGACTCCACGGAAAGGAGGCAACCTGTGCTCGATGGCGACGTGACGGTACGTGAGGCCGAGACCTTGTACGGTCCGTTCGACCGTGCGTCTGTCAAGCCGTACGCCATGATGCAGCGGGCAGTCGACGGCGGTTCTCTACTCAAGGTCTACGCGGGGGTTGATCCCGAGGGCCGGCGGCACCGTGAGGCGGATGCGGTTCGGCGTGCGGCTCACTGGGGTCTTTCGGTGCCGGAAGTCCTGGCCACAGGCAGGTGTGACGCTGGATCTTGGTCGGTGTTCCGCATGCTGCCGGGCGTGTCATGTGGCGTGAGCACGGACCGGGCGATCGAGGAGTACATCGATCACGTCCTTGGACTGACGGGCAGGCTGCATCGATCTTCGCCCGATCTCGCACCCGGCTCCGGCTGGAGTGGTGAACGAGGGAGCCGTGCGACGCAGTACCAATTCCTGCTCGACCAGCTCTCCCCTCGCTGCCGGGAACGGCCGTGGTGGGCAGCGCTGGCCGAGGCCCTCCAACCGCTTGAATCCCATCCCGTCGTCTACCTCCACGGTGATCTCAAGCCCGAGCACCTCATGGTCGACGACCACCAGCTGAGCGTCGTTGACTGGGAGGCCAGTGCCCGCGGGCCTGCCGTCGTCGACTACGCCGACGTGGTGTTCCACCTCGTACGTGACTTGTTGTACACGGGCATGAAAACCGGCCGTGTCCCGATCGATCTCATGAATCGACTGCCGTTCAGCGGTCCTGTTCTGGCTTGGCGCCTATTGCTCTGGCTTGATCGCCGTCGCCCTCAGGACATCGACCTCATCCCGGCGCTCGATGTCCACCGGCTTGCCGCCGAGGACCACGCTCCAGCCGCCTACGCGTCGCTGGCTCGGGCTGTCTCGGCCATGCGCGCCGCCGGCGTCCCGCACTGAATCTTCGCCCCTGCTCGCCCACGCGGGTCGGCGCCTGCACTCATCCACCTTTCGCCCACACCAAACGGGAGTTCGTCATGCCTCGTACCAGCACGACCATTGGCAAGAGTCACCTCGTCATCGACACCGCCATGGCCAGACCGGACGCGACCACCATCGTCGAACGGAAGGGCCTCGGTCATCCGGACACCCTGGCCGACCACCTCGCCGAGCGGCTTTCCCGCGCCTACAGCCACCACACTGTCGAGCGCTTCGGCGCCGTGCTGCACCACAACTTCGACAAGCTCGCCCTCCTCGGAGGCGCGAGCGAGGTGAGGTATGGCGCCGGCCGGATGACCGCCCCGGTCAGGGTGCTCGTCAACGGCCGTGCAGCACCCATGTGCGGCGGGCAGCGAATTCCCGTCGAGGAGATTGTGGAGGCCGAGGTGCGGGCGTTCTTCGACGAGCGGCTCCCCGAGGTCTCCGACCATCTCGACATCGTCTTCAACATCACCAGCAATTCGAGCCCGGGTGCCGTTCTGACGGGTGACGAGGTGCCCGACCGGACGCGTTGGTTCAGCCCGCGGTCGATCGAGGACCTGCGAGAGCGACGGGTACGGCTGTCCAACGACACGTCATTGGGAACCGGTTGGGCACCGGAGAACACCTTCGAGGCGTTCGTGCGCGAGCTGGTGAACCACTTCTCTGGGGACAGCGAGTTCACCCGCACCCACGCCTGGTGCGGATCGGACGTCAAGCTCATGGGCTACTGGGACGGGGAGCAGGCCGACGTCGTACTCTGCGTCCCGCAGAAGTCGCGGTTCGTCGCCAGCCGGGCCGAGTACGTGCGGAACACGGAGAGCGTGCTCGCCGAGTGCCACAGACTGGCCGCGCTCCGGCTGCCAGGTGCGGAGACGCGGTTCCGGCTCAATGCGCGTGACGTCCCGGAGAAGGACGAGCTGTACCTCACCTACACCGGCAGCTCGATCGAGTCCGGAGACGAAGGCGTCGTCGGCCGCGGCAACCGGGTCAACGGGCTCATCACGCCACTGCGGCCGATGAACCTGGAGGGCGCCAACGGCAAGAATCCCGTGTATCACGTGGGCAAGCTCTACAACATCGCCGCGCGACGGCTCGCCGAGCGACTGCACGAGGCGACCGGGGAGCACGCCGAGGTCCACCTGGTGAGCGCTACCGGCCAGCGCCTCGACCAGCCGTGGCGCGTCCTTGTCCGTCTGTCGTCTCCAGACGCCGAGGTAGACAAGGTCCTGGCGCTGGTAGAGGAAGCGTTGGGAGAGTTCCCCGCCCTCACCGACGAGTTGATCTCCGACGGGATCGTGCTGAGCTGATGGTGAAGCGGATGCTTGGAGAGGTCTCCACGGAGTGCCGGGAGCGCCTGATCACCCACTACGGCCGCGAGATCTCCGGGTGGCTCGACATCGTGCCCGCTCTGCTGGACCAGGCGGCTGATCGCTGGAAGCTCACGCTCGGCGCTTACCACGACGCCGGACATGCTTCCGTGGTCGCCACGGCCGGCACCCTCGACGGGCGTCCGCTGCTCCTCAAGGTGTGGGCTGATCCAAGCCGATTCCGCAACGAGGTGACCGCCCTGCGCCTTTGGGCGGGCGGTCCCGCGGCGGACGTTGTCGAGGTGGCGGACGATCTCGCCACGGCGGCCCTGGAGATGATCGGCGGCCAGCCAGGCGGCGGCGAACGGCCGTCAAGGGAGCTGCAGACAGTTGCTGCCGCCCTCCACGGCCTCCACACCTTCGGCCGTCGCCGTAGCCAACCGCGTGACCTCACACAACTGGCCACATACCTAGACCAAGAAATACGCCCGCGGGTGCGGCGCAGACTGGAAGCGGTCGAGCTGGGCCCATGGCACGACCTCGTCAACGCGATCCTCCCTGACGTCCTGGCCTTAGAGGAGGACCACGGCCGTGCGACGGTCCTGCACACGGACCTCTACCGCGAGAACGTGCTCTTCGACTGGCTGGGGCACCCGCGGTTCATCGATCCCCTTCCGATGGTGGGCGATGCTGCCTTCGACTGGGCCTTCTGGAGCGTGTACTACGACCTCGGGCACGGCACGGACGCTCGCCTGGCCACAGCTGCCCGGGTTACCCGTATCCCCGTCCCCGTGCTCGCGCCGTGGTGCCGAGCCCTGGCAGTGGACGGTCTCCTCTACTACATCGAAACCGCTGATCCACGCGCACCACGGATGGCCGACGTCCTCACGCGGTTGTCGGCGCCGACCCCAGGGAACCGACCATGACGACTTACGTCCTTCGCCACGGACCAACCGACTACAGCCGGCGCTACCTGGTCAACGGCGACCCGGCCAAACCCATCCACCTGAATGATGACGGCCGGCGGGCGCTGACCAGGGGGTGGAACAGCTTGCCTCTCCATAGCGTGAGTACGTGGGTGGCCAGCGATTTCCCCCGCGCCCAGCAGACCGCGAACCTGTTGATGGGAGTTCCTGGACCGGAACTGATCATCGACCCGCGGCTGAACGAACTCGACTACGGGAAATTCGAAGGAGGTCCGTTCCTCGAATACGCCGCCTGGCTCGATGGGCACGGCGCCGACGAGCGACCGCCCGGCAGCACCGAGTCGCAGAGCGAGGGAATCCGCAGGATGCTCACGGGGGTCCTCGCTGCTCTGGACCACCCAGGCCCTCGCGTCCTCGTGGCTCACGGACTGCTGGTCTCCCTACTCCTGTGGCACCGCGCACGGACTCCGGACCCGGTCATGCCCCTGTTCTTCTCCGAGGCTCCGTACGTCGAGCCCATCGCAATCCCTGACGAGGAGCTGCCGGGACTCATCGGGACACTGATGAGCGATCTTGAAGTCGACGCTGAAGGCCGTGTCGCCGACAACAGCGGCGGGAGGATATTCCGGAACAGGGACGGCTCGGCGGTTGCTACCGTCGACTCCGCATCCCCATCCCACTCGCAGGATCAGAAGGATCTTCCTCATGCATGATGCCCGCGCCCTGATCGACATGGGTGCCGAAGCGGTTCGTCGGCTCGCTCGTCGCGGTTACACCCTGGACCTGTCCGAGCTGGAGTCCCTCCACTCTCGGCGCAACCAGAACATCCGCTCGGCCGACGAGCTGCGGGCAGAGTCCAAGCGAGTGGCGAGCGAGGTCCAACAGGCGGCCAGGCAGGGCGGTGACATCACCAAGCTCAAGGAGCGCGCCCGCGAACTGAAGGACCAGATCCGCGAGATCGAGGCCGGCCAGGAGCAGATCGAGGCCCAGCTTCGCGACCTGCTCCTCAGCATCCCGAACCTGCCGGACGACTCGGCCCCCGACGGCGACTCCGAGGAGTTCGCCGTCGAGATCCGGCGCGTCGGCACGCCCCCCGCGTTCCCGTTCGAACCGAAGGATCACGTCGATCTCGGCGAGGCCACCGGCATCCTCGACTTCGGCAGGGCCACGAAGCTGTCCGGCCCGCGCTTCGCGGTCTCTCGCGGTGCCGGTGCCGCCCTGGAGCGCGCCCTGGCCACGCTCTTCCTCGACCTCCACACCCGCCGGCACGGCTACGTCGAATACACGGTCCCCTACCTGGTCAGCCGCAAGACCATGACCGGCACCGGCCAGCTCCCGAAGTTCGAGGAAGACCTGTTCAAAACCGGCGTCGCCGACCGCGAACTGTTCCTCATCCCGACGGCAGAGGTCCCGCTGACCAACCTCTATGCCGACGAGATCATCCCCCCGGCGGAACTGCCGCTCGCACTCACCGCGCACACCCCGTGCTTCCGGTCCGAGGCCGGCTCGTACGGCCGCGACACCCGCGGCCTGATCCGCCAGCATCAGTTCGCCAAGGTCGAGATCGTCCGCATCGTCGACCCGGCCGACGCCGACGCCGAGCTGGAGAAGATGATCGGACACGCCGAGGCGTGCCTGAAGGAACTCGGCCTCGCCTACCGCGTCATCAAGCTGGCCGCCGGCGACACCGGCTTCTCCGCCCAGCTCACCTACGACATCGAAGTCTGGATCCCGAGCCAGAACACGTACCGCGAGATCTCCTCGGTCTCCAACTTCGGCACTTTCCAGGCCCGCCGGGCGAACATCCGGACCCGCGGCGAGGACGGCAAGCCCAAGCTCGTCGCCACGCTCAACGGCTCCGGCCTGCCCATGGGCCGCACTCTGGCTGCTCTCCTTGAGCAGTGCCAGCAGCAGGACGGTTCCATCCTCCTGCCCGAATCCCTCGTCCCGTACCTCGGCTTCCGCCGTATCTCGGCGGACGGAACACCGGAGGCATAGTGCTCGTCGGCGTCTGCGACTTCCCTGGTAGCTACGCCTTTCCACCCGCCGGCTACGGCGGAATCGAACGATGGCTGTGGGCGGTCGCCACAGGCGCCCGAGCCGCAGGCGCCGACGTACACCTCCTCGGGCCGGGCTGGCTCACGGACCTGGAGCACGACTGGGTCCGCAAGCCGGTCCGTTTGGAGGACATCACTCCCGGAACACTCGCCGAGCGCGAGCTGCGCGCCAGCGGGTACGACTTCCTGGTCGTGGGCCACGAATACCCATCGCTTCCGGCCTGGACCCGCACATGGAGCGGGCTGGACTGCGATGTCGCCACGTTCCAGCACTCGCCGGTCTTCCAACACGCCGACACCGCCTTCGACGGCCGGCGGTCGCGGCTCTACTGCTACTCGCCCGAGATGATCGAGCGCTACGCCGACCACCGACCGATTCCCGAGCTCGCCGTTCACCTCGGCCTCCAGGAGGAGGAGCTTCCAGCCACCGCCGGTACCGACCTCGTCTGGCTCGGCCGGATCGACAAGGAGAAGGCCCCGCACATCGCGGTGCGGGCGGCACAGATCCTTGGCCGCCGGATCCGAATCGTCGGTCCGGTCTTCGACAAGGAGTACGTGCGCCGCCAAGAGGACCTTCTCGGGGCCCAGCATGTGGAGTGGGTGGGGGAACTCGGCGGCACCGCCAAGACGGCCGCGATCGCCGAGGCGTCTGTGTTCGTCTATACGTACGCCCGTGCGTACGTGGAGGCCGGTGCAGCCGTCTTCGGTGAATCCCTCCGCGCTGGCACTCCCATGGCCGCCCTCACCTGGCGGGAAGGGACATGCGCCCAAGCGGCCCTGTGCCACGAGACCGGCGCGGTCACCGTCGTCGACCCGCGGGAAGACGATGAGACGGCGGCGCGGAGACTCGCCGACTCGATCCAGCAGGCGGAACACCTCGACCACCGCCGGGTCCAGGCTGTCGGGATCCAGCGCTTCGACCCGGTCCGCCACTTCCAGATGATGGCGACCCGGCCGTGCTAACCCGCACGGTCGGGGACGACTTGGCCCAGCAGATTCCTGGTGTGCTGCGTGCCGCGTTAGGCCCGCACTGGGAGTTCACGGCCGACGGCCGCCACATCGCGGTCCGCCACTCGAACCGCGTTGCCCCCTACAGACCACCGCGTAGGCGGCCCTCATGGAGGGAACTCCTCGACTCCCTGGAGAGTGGCTTCGCGCAGGACGGAGCCGCACGAGACGCCTGCCTTCCCCTCCGCTGGGGCCGGGAGACCGAACTGACCATCTCCGCGGTCCAGGCACTCGACCCACTCCTCAAGGACGGCCAACCCCGCACGTACCGAAGCGGGTTCCTTCCCCAACCAGTCGTTCGCTTCACGGGGCAGCGCGACGCCATCGGCCACTTGAAGGACGGCTTTCTAACCTCCTTCGTCAACATCTCCCGGGTCCAACGCATAGGCAGCCTGGACGAGTACGGTGCCGTCCTCGACGGATGGCTGACAGTCCTCTCCCAACTCGGCTTCCACGCACGGCACCTGAGCATCATGGGCAAGCTGTCCCCGTGGCGCCGACGACAGGTCGAGGGCATCACACTGCGCTTCCACCACCTGGACCGCACCCTTGGCGACATCGTCCTCCTATGGAACACCGAACACCCAGGCCGCATGGCGGTAGACCTCGGCAGCGGACTGGAACGCCTGGCATGGGCTCGCACCCAGGAACGCTGGCACCCACTGATTTACGGCAGCTTCGCCGAGGCTGCGCCGCCGACCACACTGGATGCCATTCGCACGGCCACGCTCCTGCTCGGGCACGGGATCACCCCAACCGCCCGGGGAGCAGGAGGAATCACCCGGCGGGTCATAGGCACAATCGACCACGACGCCGCGCGCCTGGGCGTCGGAGCCCTGGTCCGGGGGATGTACAGCTACTGGTCGCTCGTCGGCGTCCTACGCGCACCGTGGCCAGAGATCGCTCGTGCTATCGAGGAAGAGATGCGTCGGTAAGGCAGAACCTCGGCATAGTCGCCTGATTGTCCGATTTGTGACGACCTGCTATGCCATGACCAGTGTCACCCTCGCCGAAATCCAAGCCCGCGCCGGGCGCTCCACCGTCGCCGCCATGCGCTACCAGTACGCAGGGAGCCGCGATGCCGAACTCGCCGCCCGCATGGCCGAAAAACCCGTGCAACCGCGCACACCACACCCGCGAGAGACAACGACGGGCGCAAGGGTTCCCCACCGCGAGAGTCCCGGCGTCCGCTGGGTGTCCATCGATGTCAGCCGCTGCTCGCGAATGGAGTCACGTAACGATCACCGTAGGTGTTTCGGCGTGCGGCTGCGGTCGCATGTGAGATAATACGCTGCCGTCAACCGATCGAAGAACCAGAGGTTCACGATGCCGTTCCCCGTGATCCTGGTAGCAGTCGGCGTCGGCACGACGGTCGTCAATCTGGTCGGCAACAAGATCATCGCGGATCATGCAAAGAACCAGATTGCAGACCGGCAGGCGCACCACGACAACGAGTACGAGAAGCATCGCCATGTCGCGAACTCCACCACAGCCGAGTTGAAGAGTCTCGGTGACAAGCAACAGGCTGCGCTCGACGACGTGTTGCCTCGAATTAAGGCCTTTGCAGAACGCAACAAGCGACAGTTGCGGATACTTGCGCGCGAAATCGTCGACGGCGGCGAAGCGCCCGCGAATCGCGAGATCGACGCATCCCCAGACGTCTCACACCCCAGCGCCGCCCCGAGCGCATCGGCTGGTGTCGGCTCGGCCTTTGCTGGCAGTGGGCTGAGTGGCGCGGCCTACGCGGCCGCGACCAAGTTTGCTACCGCGTCCACAGGTACCGCGATCAATACCCTGAGCGGAGCGGCTGCAAGAAATGCCACCCTCGCGGCAATCGGAGGCGGGGCCAAGGCCGCTGGCGGTGGTGGCATTGCTGCAGGTGTGCTCAGGCTCAACGTCATCACTGCGATCCCAGCGGTTGCGCTGACCGTCGGGTTGATGATCAAGTCAAAGTCTGACGCTGACAAGGCCGTCGCGAAGTACGACGCGGAAGTCAAGAAGGCAATCGCCACCTACAAACACCGCAACATGCTTCTTCGCGGCGTGGACAGACGAGTGGATGAGTTGCGAGACGTGCTCGCAGGGCTGGTTTCTCAGGCGGGCGAGGCCCTTCGCTACCTGGAAGCGACAGAGCGCGAGCCTGGCGGGTTTGACCTGGACAATGACGACCACGCTCGCCGGCTCCAAACGGCGCTCCTGGTCATGAAGGGCGTGGGCGACATCACCACCGCGACTGTGGTAAATCCGGATCTGACGCTTGACCCGAACGGTGAGTACCTGATGGTCAAGTACCGCAACTACAACCCGGAGCAGGCAAATGGTTGACATTCGTATGGTCACAGGTGCCCTCGAATCGGCCCGCGGCACCGTCACACAAGCGCACGCTGCTGAATTTCTGTTCGCAATTATCGACGTCGCCAGAGGTATCGACGCCAACGTCACCGAACGTGCTCGAATTGCTGCAGAATGCGACAGAGAGGTTGCCAGAATTCACGCCGCGAGTAAGGGCTTGCGGGACTATCTGGATCGCGTTTTCGAGGAGCGTCGCGAACTCCACCGAGGGTTCTTCGCCAGGCTGGACAAGGCCATCGAGGATCGCGACCCCGTAACCATTCAGGCCTGCGTCACTGGGATCGTCGAAGTTACCAAACACTCGCCACTCAATGA
The DNA here is from genome assembly GCF_055578235.1 of Streptomyces sp. NPDC033136. Taxonomy (NCBI): domain Bacteria; kingdom Bacillati; phylum Actinomycetota; class Actinomycetes; order Kitasatosporales; family Streptomycetaceae; genus Streptomyces; species Streptomyces sp. NPDC033136. The sequence goes on along the minus strand of NZ_JBVIPD010000024.1, from coordinate 27,101 downwards.
CATCATGGAACTTCGCTCTGTCTGGGCAGACCCGAACGCGGCGATCGAGATTTAGACCGTGTCTTACATGGTCAGTCTGAGGAGCCGTTTGTAGCAGCAGAGAGCGTGCCAGTCCGAGAAAGGCAAGGTAGTTGCCTGGTTTCGGTTCGAAGCGGTGGTTGAGACGGCGGTAGCCGGTCAGCCAGGACATCGTGCGCTCGCTGACCCACCTGAGTCGGCCGAGCCGTTCGCTGGAGTCGATGCCCTTGCGGTCGATCCGGACGCCGATGCGTTTGCCTCATAGCCATCGGCGCAGTTGACGCACGTCATACGCCTTGTCGGCACGAAGGCGCTGAGGCATGGAATCGGCCGCGTGGGACTCGTGTCACATGTGGAAATGGGACAGCATCGGCGTCAGGGCCTGACTGTCGTGAGTGTTGGCCGCAGGGAGTCCGACCCGTAGGGGCGGTCCGTTCGCGCCGGACAGGACGTACATCTTGGAACCGGGCTTACCTCCTGGTCCACGGAGCCCGGACCTACAAGTTCGTCCCCCTTTTGGCCCTCACGTGCGCGGAGTCGAGGACTGCACGGGATAGGTCGACCAAGTTCTGCTCGTCCAGGAGCTGCAAACCCTTCTGATGCAGCCGCCCCCAGACTCCCGCACGCGACCAGATGGCAAAGCGGCGGTGCACGGTCGACTTCGACTCCCCGAAGCACGGCGGCACTGCCCGCCAGGCGCAGCCGCTGACCAACGCGTAGATGATCGCAGCGACGAAGACGCCTCATCATCGATATTCGCGGCCCAGCCCCCCTGCGGCTGCGCTCGCGCCGGCGGCAGCAACGGCTTCGCGATCTCCCACAGGCCATCCGGAACCATCCACCCCCACCGCCCACTCCTCATGTCCAGCACAACTGCCAACTGGCCATGTAGGACACCGTCTTAGCGAGGTGCACGACGATTGGATCGCCCTACCCGGCGGTTACCTCTCCGAAGGCAGCATGACCGCCAGCCACGCCGCCTAACACGCCGACCACACCACCCGTCGCACTCCCCAACACCCGAGCGCCACCGGCGAATGACCGGCTACACCATCACATTGGACGACGTCATCGCCCGAGAGGATGCGTACCTGCCGTATTCGAGAGTCTTGGTCGTCGTGCAGTGCGCCAACCACCCGGCTCGGCTACGCCGAGGTGGCAACGAGTCCAAAGATCCGTTGCTTCGTTGATTCGAGGCCCGTGTCAGGAGGTGTAGTGGAGGGCGGCGATGGCGTCGTGACTGTGGATACTTTCCAGGTTTCTCGCCTTGACGACGTGAGAGAGCCCCTTTTTTCTACACATGATGCTTATGTCGCGAATGATGTCTTCTACGAAGACGGGGTGGTCGTAGGCCTGCATGGTGACCACGCGTTCATCGGGCCGCTTGATGAGGGGAATGACGGGGGCGGAGCCGGCGGCGCGCAGCAGGTGGATCATCTCGTGGACGGGCAGGGGGTAAGGGGTGTCGGCGCTGCCGGTGACCTGGAGAGTGATCTCGCTGCGCTGATTGTGTGCGCCGTAGTCGGAGATAGCCTTAGAGCATGGGCACAAACTGGTGACATCGGTGGTCACCGCGGTGGTGACGGTGCAGTCCTCTGGGGCGATGCGGCCGGTGACGGTGACGTCGTGGGTCTGCCAGGATTCCTGCTGGCTGGCGGGAGCGGTGACGGACGTGGCGAGGGGCAGAGCCAGGGTGAGCGTCAGCGCCGGGGCGTCCAGCAGGGTAAGGCCTCGCTTGAGAGTGATGGGCAACTCCTGCGGGGTGAGGGTGGCGACTTCCTCGTGCACTAGCGCGATCATGCGGCTCATGTGAGTGCCTCGCCGCTCAGCTTGCAATGCGACGGTGACGCTGATGTCGGCGATGCCTTGCTGGCGTGTGTGGCCGTCGTCGAACGTGAGGGGGTAGCGCAGGCCGCTGATGCCGACCTCGTCGATAGCGATGCCGCGGCTGTCGGGTTCGTTTTGGATGTCATGCATGACTTACTCCCCTCGGTAGATGCAGCCGGAGGTGCAGGTCTCGCGCACGGTGATCGCGGACAGGCCGGGGAGTTCGATGATCATCCGGTCCCAGATCCAGCGGGCGAGGTTTTCGCTGGTGGGGTTCTCAAGTCCCTCGATGTCGTTGAGGTAGTAGTGATCCAGTTGTGCGTCGATCGGTTTGAAAGCCCGCTTAATGTCGCCGAAGTCCATCACCCAGCCCAGGCTCGGATCCACGGGGGCCTCGACATGCACGGAAACCTTGTAGGAGTGGCCGTGCAGGCGGGCGCACTTGTGCCCGTCGGGCACGCGCGGCAGGCGGTGGGCCGCTTCGAAGGTGAACTCGCGAAAGATTTCCATTACTGAATTCCCAGATACTTGTGCGTCTGGAGGGAAAGCGTCCAGCGCGGGTTCTTCATGCAGTACTCGACAGCTGCGCGGGTGTGGTCCTCGCGGTGGGCATCATCCAGCGGTTGTAGTCTGAAATGGCGGAAGTCCAACCCTTCAAACTGGGCGGGATCACCGCCCGCTTGAGGGTAGACCAGCTTGAGTTCGTCGCCGCGGCTGAGCATCAAGGTGGAGCCGATCTTGGGGCTGACGCACAGCCAGTCAATGCCCCGGGGAGCAGGACGGGTGCCGTTGGTTTCCACCGCGATCTCGAAGCCGCGGGCATGGAGGGCGTCGATGGCCTCCTCGTCCAGCTGGAGCAGGGGTTCTCCGCCGGTGCACACCACGAACCGGTGGTCGCGATCAGCGGTGGGCCAGGCGGCCTCAACGGCGTCGGCCAGGTCGCCGGCGGTGAGGAAGCGGCCGCCTCCCTCACCATCGGTTCCGACGAAGTCGGTGTCGCAGAACTGGCAGATGGCGCGGGAGCGGTCGCGCTCCCGGCCCGTCCACAGGTTGCAGCGGGAGAAGCGGCAAAAGACGGCCGGTCGCCCTGCGTGGCCACCTTCTCCTTGTAGCGTGTAGAAAATTTCCTTGATCAGGTAGCTCATGCTCAGGCGCTCTGGTACCGGACGGGGTCCTTCACGCCGGCTTCAGCGAAGCCCTTCAGGCGCAGCAGGCAGGTGTCGCACTTGCCGCAGGCCCGGCCCTGCTCGTCGGGGTCGTAGCAGGAGGAGGTGATGGAGTAGTCCACGCCCAGGCGCAGGCCCTCGCGCACGATGTCGGCCTTGGATAGCGCGATCAGGGGTGAGTGCAACATGATCATGGAGGTTCCTTCCACGCCCGCCCTGGTGGCCAGGTTGGCCATGGTGGCAAATGCCTCCATGTATTCGGGCCGGCAGTCGGGGTAGCCGCTGTAGTCCACCGCTGTCACGCCGGTGAAGATGTCGCTGGCGCCGACCGTCTCGGCGAACGCCAGTGCGAAGGAGAGGAAGATCGTGTTGCGGGCGGGTACGTAGGTGATCGGCACCCCCGTGTCCTCCATGTCCGCCAGCGTCTCGTGCTTGGGCACCTCGATGTCAGCCGTCAGGGCCGAACCGCCGAAGACCCGCAGATCGATGTCGGCGATGACGTGCCGGGCCACGCCCTGAGTCGTGGCGACGCGCTGCGCGGCCTCCAACTCGATGCTGTGTCGCTGGCCGTAGCGGAAGCTGAGCGCATAAGGAGTGAACCCCTGGTCCTTGGCGATGGCCAGGACCGTGGTCGAGTCCAGGCCGCCGCTCAGCAACACGATCGCGGGACGGTCCATGCTGTCACTCCCTTACCCAAAGGCTAGTTGCCTCAGTTGAGGCAGGTGAAGCCTACCTCGCTAACTACCGGCTACAGTAACCACAACAACAACCGAGTTACGGAAGCCAGGGGTCGAGCCGCAGTGAACCAGTTGCCCATTGTGGTCACGTGCACGGACCGCAAGGCCTCACCACCCACGGCCCCTTTGCACGCCCGAGCGCTGCCGGCGGGTGACTTGCCGCAGCGCGCTGCGGAATGGGTACGCCGCCTGCGCGCCGCGCAGGGACAGCGGCAGCTGCAGGAGTTGTACCAGGGAGATCAGTGGAGGCGCGCTCTCGCGCTCACCACCGCTGCATACCGGGCAGGGTTCACCCCCCGCCTGTACGTGGCCTCGGCTGGCCTGGGCTTGCGGCCAGTCTCCAGCCTCGCGCCGTCCTATGCGGCGACTTTCCTGCCACGACACGTAGATTCCGTCGCTTCCTCCACCGCCCAGGCATCCCACTGGTGGGATCACCTGCAACGCCTGGATGGCAGCCGTGATCTGCCCGAGATTGCCACCGCTGCCGGGCAGGCACTGGTGGTGCTGTCGCAGACCTACGCCCAGGCCATGCACCGCGAGTTGCTGGCGCTCGCCGCCACGGGCGCCGACGTGGTGCTGATTGGCGGCGCCTGCGAGGTGGACGGGGTGCTGCGCGTGCCGGCCAACGCCGCCCTGCGCCACGCCCTGGGCGGCACCCTCACGAGCTTGAACGTCCGCACGGCGGCCACCTGGCTCGAGCACTGCACTCCGGGTCGTCTCATTACCCGCGAAGCGCAGGCGCGGTGGGATGCCTGGGCTATGCAGGCGGCCCGTCCCGAACGCTACGCCCGCACCCCCGTGTCGGACGAGATGGTGATCGCCTTCATCCGGGAGATGAACAACCTCCACCCCCAATCCTCCCGCACCCGTCTGCTGCGCCTGTTCAGGGACAAGGGGATGGCCTGCGAACAAAAGCGCTTCGCGGACCTGTACACAGCAACGATTGGCCGCTGATGACTTCCATTGTGCTTAAGCGCCGGGCCCTGCGGATCGAGCAGCACCCCACGATCCCGCTGTATGTCTTCACTCTGGCGGCAGAGGAGGTCTATCAGGTCGCCGACGTCGCCCGGATCTCCCGGGACGAGGCCGGTAAGCTCATCGGCTACCAGCGCCCGGAAAAGAAGCAACACGTGAAGCAGATCCTGGAGTATCTCGATAGTGACGAGGTCCTCTTCCCCAACGGCCTGATCCTGGCGCTGCCCTCCACGGTGCGCTTCAAGTCCAGCCCCGGTCCGGGCAGCAGCGATGGCCTGTGTACCTCCGGGACGTTGGAAATCCCCCTGCCCGATTCGCCCGATGCCCCCCGGCCGGCCTGGATCGTCGACGGCCAGCAGCGCAGCCTGGCGCTGGCCCGCACCCGCAACACTCGGCTGGCCGTCACGATTGCCGGCTTCGTTGCCGAAGACCTGGAAACCCAACGCGACCAGTTCCTGCGCGTGAACACGGTCTCCCCCCTGCCTACCAACCTGGTCACCGAACTCCTTCCGGAGGTCGGCACGGCCCTGCCGACCAAATTGTCCGCTCGCAAACTCCCCTCCGTCCTGGTCGAAGCCCTCAACCAGGACAAGGACTCACCGTTTCGCGGACTGGTGCGCCGCCCCTCCACCACCGCCGAGCAAAAAGCGGACGCCGTCGTCACCGATAACAGCCTCACCACGGCTATTCAGGAATCACTCAACTCCCCATCGGGAGCTTTCTTCCCCTACAAAAACCTGTCCAACGGCACCGTGGACACATCCACCATCCGCCAGATCCTCGTCATCTACTGGAGTGCCGTGCGCGACACCTTCCCTGAAGCCTGGGGCCTGCCCCCCACACAGAGTCGGCTAATGCATGGGGTGGGCATCCGCTCCATGGGGCGCCTGATGGACCGCGTAATGATGGCCATTGACCCAGCTTCCCCCCGGGCCCTTGAGCAGGCACGGGCCGAACTCGCCCTAATCGCCTCGCACTGCCACTGGACCAAGGGCCGCTGGCCCGACCTGAACATTCCCTGGAACGAACTTCAAAACAACCCTCGCCACATCAGTACCCTGTCGAACTACCTCCTCCGTATCTATGTGCAGGAAAAGGCAAAAGCCGCGTGAAATTCTACTTCCCTGACAGTCAGGACCTGGTGAGCCCCACCTACGACTTCATCAACGATGAGTACTCGCCCTACCGAGTACGGCAACGCGATGACGTCTACGCCCACCAGGCCGTGACACCGATCCCCTACGACGGGATCCTCGTCAGTAAGGCGGTAGTCGACGGATCCATGAAAGGCGCCGGAAAATACTCCTCCCCTCAGCGCGAGCGTTTCTACCGCCTGGGCGTCAGGAACTTCTTCCGCTTGCCTGAGACCTGCTCCACCATCGGCGACTGCGGCGCCTTCAACTACATCGACGAAGAGCGCCCGCCCTACGAAGTCGACGAAGTTTTGGACTTCTACGGCCGCTGCGGATTCGACGCGGGCATCAGCATCGACCACATCATCTTCGGTTACATCCCTCAAGAATCCGACATCGAACCCGACGCCGCCTGGATCAACCGCCAGCAGATCTCCCTCGAACTTGCCGAAGACTTCATCACCGCAACCCGAACATCGGGCGCACGGTTCGAACCGGTCGGCGCAGCTCAGGGGTGGGGCCCGGACAGCTACGCGCACAGCGTCCAAGAGTTGCAGAAAATGGGCTACCGGCGGATCGCACTGGGCGGCATGGTCCCTCTCAAATCACATGAAATCCTCGCCTGCCTGCGCGCCATCGACGGCATCCGCACCCCCGAGATCGAACTGCACCTGCTCGGCATCAACCGGGTCGACAGCATGGAGCAGTTCGCCCGCCACGGCGTGACCAGTTTCGACAGCACCTCGGTCTTCCGCCAGGCCTTCATGGATGACCGCAACAACTACCACACGGCCACCGACTCCTACACGGCCATCAGGGTGCCCCAGGTCGACGGCAACCCCGCCCTCAAACGCCTCATCCTCTCCGGCAGCGTCTCCCAGGCCGAAGCCATCCTCGCCGAACGTGCCTGCCTGCGCGCCCTACGCGAATTCGACCGCGAGGAAACCCCCCTCGAAGAAGTGCTAACCGCACTCGGAGCCTACGAATCCCTCGTGCTCGGACCGAAAAAGAAAAGCTACCTTGAATACTACGAACGCACACTGAGCGACGCACCCTGGCGCACATGCCCCTGCGCCCTGTGCAACAAACATGGTATTGAGATTGCAATATTCCGGGGAACTGAACGCAACAAGCGTCGCGGATTCCATAACCTGACCGTACTCGAGGCCAAAATGCGCTCCCTTGCTTTCGGTTAAAAACGAACCATTCTCTGTTCTTTTGTTATGTTAGGAGATGTAATGGCCGACCGATATGAACTCAGGCTCCCGGCACTCGAAGTCCGCCAGGGCGATAGGAAAATCTACTGCTTTGCCGTCGATGGGAAGAAACTCCACAGTTTCGCCGCTGTCTCCCGCGTCCGCCGCGACGAAGGCAGCAATCTGAAGGGCTACCAGCGCCCCGAAGTCCTCAGCCACATCCGCGGCATCCGCCGCTACCTCGAGTCCGACAACGCCATGCTCCCTAACGCCCTGGTTCTGGCCTTCGACGAGTCTGTCCGCTTCGAAACCGGAGCACGCCGCAACGCCGGCGGTGTCGGTTACTCCGTCCCCGGCGAACTCGTCATCCCGGTCGACGAGTCCGTGGCCGACCAGGACAAGCCCGCCCTGATCGTGGACGGCCAGCAGCGCAGCGCCGCCATCCGTGATGCGGACCTGGCCGAATTCCCCGTCGCCGCCGTCGGATTCATCGCCGACAATCACGAAGACCAGCGCTCCCAGTTCATCCTGGTCAACTCCACCAAGCCGCTGCCCAAGGGCCTCATCCACGAACTGCTACCGGAAACCAGCGGCCACCTTCCGCCCGCCTACGCCCGCAAGCGCTTGCCGGCCCAGTTGATGACCCGCCTCAACACCGACGGCCAGGGCCCCTTCTACGGCCGCATCGCCAGCCCCACCTCGCCCAACGGCAACATCAAGGACACCAGCCTGCTGCGTATGTTGGAACACAGCCTCTTCGAAGGCGCTCTCTATCAGTACCGCAATCCCGAAGACGGCTCCGGCGACGTCGAGCGCATGCTGAAGCACCTGCGCTCCTACTGGACCATCGTCAAGGAGACCTTCAGCGACGCCTGGAAACTCCCGCCCCGCCAGTCCCGCCTCACTCACGGCGTCGGCATTCAGGCCATGGGCTTCGTCATGGACAGCCTCACCGATGGCATGAGCGCCGAAGACGTCGACTGCAACAAGGTCCGCAACGCCGTCCTGGCACTGATGCCGATCACCGCCTGGACCTCGGGCATGTGGCGCTTCCCTGATGGCGAGCAGCGCCGCTGGAACGGCCTGCAAAACACCCCCAACGACGTCCGCCTGCTCACTGACCTGCTGGTACGCGCCGTCCGCGGCTGACCTTTTGTTCACCGTGTCCGACAAGACACGGTGAACCACAGCGCCCGATGGGACTTACCGCCCCCGCCGGCGTCCACCGAGGGCTGCGGGCAACTGGGCGGAGCGAGCGCGGTTCTGCAACTCATCGACGATGGCGCGCACCACCGACACCGACCCTGCCCCCTTCGGATACACCACCGCCGGGGCGTGCTGGCTGATGAAATTCGTCGCGGCATGCGTGGCACACTGGGTGATCAGCACACTGAAATCCGCATGGCGTGCCACCTCCCGCAGCCGACTGGAGCCCACCTTCTCGGCCGACAGCGACACCTTCACTTGGGGGTACTGCTGCGCCATCCACTGCTGCACCCGGTCCAGCACGCCTGCATCCATGCCGTACACCAGCACGTTTGCCGGACCGATGGCGAGGGCCTCCTCGCCGGTGTCCGGCTGCTGCCAAGCCGGCCAGTCAAGATCCAAGTCCAACTCGTGCGTCAAGGAACGCGCCGAGGCCAGGCAGGCCTCATCCAGGCGCTGGGCATGCCGATACAGCGGTGTCAGCAGTTCAAGCGCTGCTTGCGCCCGCACGGGCTGATCGGGCGTGGCGAAGGCCGCCAACCGGTCGACGAAGTCCAACGCCTGACTGGCCGTCTCCGAGGCGACCCACTCCTGCACCCGCATGGTCAGATGCTCGAGGAACTCGTTGTAGTCCTCCGCGGACGGAGAGGTCCGCAAGAACAACTCCAGCAGCAGATCCAGCACGGCCAGGTTCGCCGGATCTCGGCGTTGGCCGATACTGCTCGCTGTGATCTGCGCCAACGTCAGCGGCAGTGAAAGTCCGCTGCGGGCGACCTCCTGCAAAAACGGCGACAGCGCATACCGCCAGACGTTTTCGTAGGCGGCGTCTCCCAGAGTGGCCAGCAGCTCGGCCAAGGTCGCATCCGCGTCCGTATCCGCGGCCAAAGGCAGCTCGGCTTCGGCTGCGCCGTCCACCTCCATGTCCCGGCACAGGCGCACGGCGGCCTTATCGCCGTCGGCCACAGCGGCGAGCAACTCCTGCCACGTGGTTGGCTGCCAGGCGACGCCAGTGTCGGCTGCCGGGCCAGCCGTGCCGGGCCTGACTGCCCCTGCATCGACGTCGGCCGGCATCGGGTGGGTGCCTGCGGCGCGGTAACTCTCCAGTGCCGTCGGCACCACCGCGGAACGCTGCACCTCATCCAGGGTCGCGATCGCGCCAGCCAACTCCGCCTCCTGCCCGCGCGCCAGCAGCCCGAGCAGAAGGGCAGCGGCCGCGGCGTCGCTGAAGCGCACCGGATTCTCTTCGGCCAGTAGCGCGATCGGCACCCATGGCTGCGCCAGCCCCGCGCAGGCCTGGTCGACGGCGTCCTCGGCCAACGCGGACTCGATGCAGGCGGCGTAGATGGCGCTAAGCACCATGTCCTTCACCGCTTGTGGAGGATCCTGCAGGAGTACCTCGCGCAGCCCCGGCAGCGCGAGCAACTCGCGAGCTTGCCCCATGACCGCGAGCCGCTTGATCTGCAGATGCTTGAGGTTGGCCACCGACAGTCCACCCTGTCGGCCTATCTGGTCCAGGAGTTCGGCAGCCACCTGAGAGGCTCCGCCCAGCAGGGCAGCTTCGAAGTCTGTCAGTAGCCGACCCAACGGCTTGGGCGCCGACCATGCTCGCTGGGGGCTGTGTTCCACTAAACCCAGCATCCGGGTCAGCGCCGCGTGCAATTCCTTGCGCTTCTCGCGCGGAGCGCGCAACTTGAACGTGCTGGACGGTCCGAAGCGGGCCGCGATAGCTGTTTCAATCACATCCCCGTCATCCAATACGAGGGGCACGTCATAGCCGACTTTCACCAAGGAAGGACCGGCAAAGGCGACCAGTAGATCACGCACCACCCCCGCCTCGTTTGGCCGGCGAGCGATCACGTAGTACGCGGACTCATCCACCGTCTCCCACAGACGCGGCAGCACCACGGGGGCACGCTTGGACTGCAGGGCACTGTCCCGAAATGGCGCACACCAGTCGGGATGCTTCCCGGCCGCGTTGTGCCGCGGGTCGAGAAACACCTCGACAAAGGTCTCGAGCGATTCGGCCGGGTTCGGCTGCACCGTGCCCGCGCTCCTCACAGCTGCCCCCACTCGTGCTGAAACTCCACAAGAGCCTGCGCTGCGCTGCGCTCGTCCACGGCGTACGTGATCTGCTCCTTGTTCCGGGCCAAGCCGTTGCGGGTGAAGTTCATCGAGCCCTGGAATATCCAACCGGGACCCACCAAGCACTTCTCGTGGACATCATTATCTTCGACGACCCGCAGGTCACAGGTGGCGTCCGCCCCCGACCGTATCCGCTGCACGAACGCCTCATTCGCTGCGGCAGACCGGGTCACCACCCGCACCTTTGCGCCGGCCCGTGCCAGCAGCAACAGCAGGTCCGACAACCGGCAGCGCTCGGGCGGGTCTTCCCCGAGTAGGTAGTCGAACGAGCCGTCGCCGTTATCCACCAACTCCACGTCACTGATCCACGCGGACACCAGCCACACCTCACCGCCGCCCGCAGACAACTGCGCCAACAGTGCCGTGCGGATCAGCGAGTCCGCGCGCAAGGCGCTGCGCGCATTAGTGCGCAGCGTGCGGCTGGGCAGGCTCACTGTTCTGACTCCTTGATGACCACCCGCACCAGAACCTGCTGATGATCGCGGCTTACCTGTACGACCTCGCCGAACAGGCGCATCACTTCACGGTCCACCAGAATGAGCGGCACCCGCAGCAGCACGCTCCGCAACAACTCCGGCTGATTGAGTGGCAGTGCCAAGTCCACTTCCCGCTCGTGGGCCAGCATCTTCTGGTATTGCACAACCCAATCATCGGCCGTAGCGTCGATGCGCGGGATGTCCTGCGCATGCACCGTCGCCACCAGTAGCCGATCCAGTACCGCGGGCTGCTCGCTGTCGCGGTAGGGCTGATACGACTCCAGATGATGGTTGCGGGCCTGGTCCCCGCGTGGCCACAGCATGCTGAAGGCCTGGTCCGACGTCAGCGGTCGGGCCAGCGACAACTCGCCGGCTCCCGCTGTATAGGCCACCACCCGGGCGTCCACCTCGATGCCGAGTATCTCTTCCAGGTTGTCCCACGCTTGAATCAGCGTCCATGCGGCCTCGTCCGTCGTCCGATCCGACCCTGGGCGCAGCAGTCGCGTCGCCAACGCCGCGACATCGGCATGCCGGGGAGAGCCATCCAACGCCGCCCATGCGGCACGCACTTGTTTCAGGGCCGTGGTCGCGTGGCCAGCCGACGAAGCAGCCCGTACCTGTGCCATCGCCTGGGCCAACTCCCCGCCTGACTCCTCATCGACGACGTGCCGCAGCAGATCGGTCAGCCGTCGATCGGTGTATTCGTACGCGTTAGGGCGCAGCGCAGTTGCTACCAGCGTCCAAAAACGGGCGGGGTCTTCGCCGTAGCGGTAGGCCAGCGCCTCGACAATGCCCAGGCCGCCTTCCGACGTCTCACTGATCCAGATCGTGTCGACGCCGTCGCTGCCGGCCTCTACGTCGATGGTCACGTCACCGTCCTGCGCATCGGGACAGGAACGCAACACTGTCTCGAGAATTGCTGCGGCCAACGTGTCGCGGTAGGCCCGACGGGCCAGATCGGCGGTGGCCGAGGCGACCTCGGCAGAAAAGAGCAGCGTCCCCGCCTCATCGATAGCCTGCACCACATCGACTTGCTGGCTGAGCGCCACCAAGTCGGCCGTCACTCTGTCAGCAGCTCCCGCCTGCGTAGCGCCGGTGGCCGGGTCTTGCCGATACAACATCTGGATGATTTGTGGGACGTCCTGGCGCCATGCCCCGCCCGCCAAGGCGGCATGGATCGTCTGCGGCGTGTGGTCCTGCAGGCCGCGTACGGCGAACGCGGCCAGGTAGACAAGTGCCAACCAGCCCCGCTGGAAGACATTGGCGTGCGCTGCGATGCGCGCATCCTCAGCAACGACCCGTGTGAACGCCTTCGTACGCCACTGTCGTGAGCGAAGGTGCTCCATCACCCGCGGCGCGGTGACCTGAAGGGCCGCGACCTGAACCTGAAGAGCGTCCACGGAGGAGGCAAATCCCAGAGCAGCGGCTTCACCGTCCATGCGGTAGCGCACGGACACCTGCTCCCGCGACGTCGGTGTGCCCCGCGCGATGTCGCACGCGGCACCGTAGGTCATTCGGCGCACTTCAAGGGGGTTGCCCGCCGCATGGGTGGCGAAGCCCACTTGCGTAATCCGGCCCTGCCAGGCAGACAGATCCGGCACGGCAGCCTTGGTGGGGCCACCCGACCAGTTGGGCACGAACTCGCTCGCCCACAGCGGACGCCCCTGGGAGTGGCTGGCCACATCGTCGGGCGGCGCAGCCAGCTTGATCACGTGAGGCCGCGTGACCAGCACCCGACCCACGTCTGCTCGGCCGCTGTCCCACCGGCCTTGGGGAAAGTCGCGCTCGACGATGTCCTTGAGGTCAATCGTGACGTCCGTCGCGCCGGCCGGCACCTCCAGCCAGGTACGGTGACGGTCGCTTTGATAGCCGTAGCGGCGACTGACCCGACCGGGGACCGCCTCCGCCAGCGCCCGGCCCACCGGGAGGCGTTCTTCGCTGCCGGTGGCGAAAGGGAGGGTCAATTCCACCTCCGGCAGATTCAGCGGATCGAACAGCGAGCGGGTGATGAACTCTGGCAAGAAGGCGGACGGGCCCGCTCCGGCATCATTGTGCACCGCGTCCCGACCCACTTGAAGGCGCCGCAGGATCGTCGGCGCCACGGCCAGCATCACCGACCGAGGTTGCTCCCACAGCAGCGACAGCACACCATCGTCATCCAGTGCCAAGGACCGCTGCAGATGCACGGTCAGATCGGCCAGCAACCCATCGTCGCCGTCCAGCAAGGCAGCAAGGTCGGTGCAGATCTGCTGCCGCGCGCGGACGTACTTCTCACCAGAATCGGGATCGGCGGTCCCGGTCAGCAGGTGACGCACATCCACCCCGATGCGACGCTGACGCAATCGGATGCCCAGCCAGTCCACGAGTGCCTGGGCGCCTTGGATCTTGACGATGTGGCGGTTGCCCAAAGGCAGGGTTCGTGCGGCGATTTCCGGTGAGAACAGCGCGTCGTAGCCCTGATACGCCAACCGGTCCCGGCCGAAGTCGGACAGGGTGACCACCGTGAAGGGACGCGTGCCGCGTTCACGCCCAGCACGGCCACGCCGCTGCAGGAAGGAGGCAGCATCATGCGGGGCCTTGTGCTGCAGCACCAACCCGACGCGGGGATCGTTGAAGCCCACCTCGAGAGATGCGGTCGCCACGACCAGATTGGCTTCCGCATCCACCCCGGCGTCCTGCGAGGAGGTCCGCCCGATCAGCAGCGGCCGTTGCGTCAAATCTTGGCTGAGGTGATGCCCTATGCGCTCAGGCAGGTTCCACGACTGCCCGGCCTCGTACCGGGCATCCTGCGCCGGCAGATCCGGACTGCGCAGCGCCGCCAACACCGGTTTGGGCGTGCCGCCGCCCTTGCGCCGTCCCTGGCGGCCGATCTGGCCACCCTCGGCATCCCGCAAGTCGTCGTACAGCCGGTTAGTGACGTCCAGGTCGTCCGTGAACAAAAAGCCGCGGCTGCCGAACAGGGACTGCTGCAGGGGAACGCTGTGGTCGAGGAGACGCCCATGCAGCATGGATGTCTGGATCGCCACCGAGAGCAAACTCACCCCCGAGACCGGATCGCCCCGCAGCGCCAGCGCATACTCGCGCCCCTCGCTTTCCATATCGGCCGGAAGCGGCTCGATCAAGGTGACCTTCTCCGCATCCAAACCGGTCAACTGCGCCATGAAATGATCGGCCTGACGCAGCGTTGCACTCAGACCCACAAACGTCACTGGAGTACGCCGGGCGTGGCGCCAGCGCCGCAGCAACAAGCCGGTCTGTGCTCCAGTTGAACCGGCGTGCGTATGCACCTCATCCAGCAGCACCACCCGCGGCCCCGCCCCCGGGACCCAGCCCAGCACCCGCCCCAAGGCAGACCCGGCACTGGCCCGGTTGAGCATCTCCGTGGTGGTGAAGAGCAACTTGGGAGCGTCGTTGGACAGTGATTGCCGCGTCAGCGCCACCATCCCGGCGGGCAAGGATTCCCGGCACTGCGCGCACCGCAGCACTTCGCGCTGCTGCGAGATGTCGCGACGCGACCACACCAACTGGCCGCCCTCGCACGAGGGGCATGCGAGATAGGGGCAGACGAATCCGTCCCTCAAAGCAGGCCAGGCCGCCCCCGCGCGCCGGGGATCAGGCTCAGTAAGGTTCTTGCCCTCCCAAGGGGTGCTGGCGTACAGCACACCGATGCGGGGCGCGCTCAAGCCTCGCTCGATAAGCCGAAGGTTTCCTGCTACTGCGTCCCGCAGTTGGTCCCGCAGTAGTTCTACTCGCGGATACAGCGCCAGCGTGTGCACGGTCTTGGCGCGCCGGTCGTGGGCCAGGGCGGCGAAGTCGGGCAGATAGAAGGCCAGCGTCTTCCCGCTACCGGTGCCTGCACTGACCACGATGCCGCGGGAGTCGGCTGCCTGTAGGCCCTGCAGGACCGCTTTGGTGGCGTCGACTTGGAAGCGGGACAGCGCGTAGGTGCCGATCTGGCTGCGCGCCACCTCAGTGTGCAGGTCGCTCCACCCGGGCATCTGTGCCAACTCGGCGATTGCCTCGGCTGCTGGAATGTTTCGCTTGGGGTAGCGGCGTTCGGCGACGTGTAGGCGATAGTCCGCTACCAGGCGCCGGCCTTGCTCCCACCACCGGTTGGGCAGTGGCCCCCCGGGCCGGTAGCCCCGGGGGGCGAAGGACTGTCGCAGCGTTGCCGTCAAACGCACGCCTTCGGCCAGGCGTGTGCGGTAGCGCTCGGGGCCACCGGGCAGGCGGAACAGCAGGTGACGCTGCACCAGGGCCGCCAGCAGCCCCTCACCCCCTACCTCGGCGGCCTCGGGGTCGGCCTCGGCCATGTTCCACAGCGCCCGCACTACCTCATCGCGGGCCAGGGCTCCCTCTGTCACCCCCCAGGACAGAAGCGGCAACTCAAGGTCTTCCAGTGCCGTCAGCGCACGTCCAAGCAGCGCGCGGGTGGGAGCCGTCTGCGAAGCCACCGAGCGTCAGTCCGCCTTTCGAGTGACAGAGATCCAAACATCCTGATCGTATGCGCGGAGCAACTCGATGTCATCCGAACTCAGGTCTCGTAGCGTCAACCCGCCCGCGTCGACACGTTCGATCAACTGGGCCAGTTCTGTGGGCACTTCGCTGGGCGCATGCTCTACCAGGCGCAGCACGTCTGCGTACGCAGTGCAAAAGGAGCGGATCACAGTGCCGTCGACATTCCTGCGCTCGGCATACCCGCGCATGTCCCGCAACAGTGTCTCGGCCTCCCGGCGCTCCGCCGGAGCCAGGGCCGCAAAACGTGCCGATGACACACCGCTTATCCGTGTGCGAGCCCACTCGCACCAAACCTCCCGGATCGCAGCGGCGATGTCCTTGGCGCAGGTCTCTAGCGCTTTTTGGGCCTCTGTGAACACGCGGTCGGCCGGAAGACCGCCGCGTGACTTGGTCTCAAAACGCTGGTACGCGCTCACCAACGCCGTCAAGTCCACCGACTGCCCTGTGCGCTCTTTGAGTAGCCCGGCGATGCCCACCTGGCCGGTGGCCTTCTCCAATGCGATGCGGACTTCGTCGATACGCCGCACCACACGCTCTTGCTGCGCCGCATCCTTCTGCGCTTCGGCAATGTGCCGGGCTTGATTCTGTAGTTCGCGCGCCTTCTCCAACACCGACGTGCTCACGCTTCATCCCTCGAAGCCGCCTGGGCGACCTGCTGCCAGGCATCCATCAACGCTCCCATCTGTTGACTTGCGGTACTGGCGGCTGTCTGCCCCCGCGCTTCGGCAGCCTGCAACGCATCGCTGAGGAACGCATCAGCTGACCGCAACAGTTGATGCATGCCAGCAAGGTGCGGGTCTCTCGAGGGAACGACGCCCTGCAGTGCAGCCGCCAACGCGGCAGGCCCCTCAAGATCGTCCGTGAGCTTGGCCAGGTCTCGTTCCAGCACCGTCAAACTGGACCAGTCCGCGCCCTCGTTCTCCTCTACGAGAGCCCGAATAGCCAGGATGTGGCTACCGCCTTCCAGCCCCAACTCCGCTGCTACCCGTAGTGAGGCGTCCAATTGGCTGAGCAGGTCTGCTGAGCGCTCGCCCCGCGGGAAGCACTGCCGTATGTCGTGCAGCAATGACGCCAACTGCGCATGCTGCGCGGGCACCAGTACACGCCAGCCTGCCAGCGGTTGCGCCGCATCCTGCACCCACCGGGGCAGTTCAATGCTGTCCAACTCCCACTGCTCGGCGGCACGACGCAGCAACGGCAACGCCCGCGCGGCGTCGATGACCTGCACCGCGCCCGTGCCCTGTCCCACACCGAGCGCTGCGCGCAGGGTGTCGATCAATGCCCCGCGCTTGGCCAGATGCGCGTGCAGACTCCGCTGCCACATCTCGGTACGGGACGAGCCGTCGCCGCGCTGCCAGGACTGACCGGCATCGAAGGCGGCAGCGTGCAACTGCTCCAGGGGCAGGTGGGGATGGGCGTGGCCGGCGAGCGCCGCTCCCATCAGGGACACCCGCAAACCTGATACAAGATCGTCGTCACTCAGTTGGGCTTGAGCAGTGACCCGTGTGCGCAATACGCGGGCGTAGCGGTCTGCCATGCTCGCCAAACGCACGACATCCTGGGAGCGTACAGCCGTAAGGGTTTCAGCGTTCAGCAGGATCAGAGTCTTGAAGAACTCAGAGTTGGCGGCGGTGCGTTTGAAGATGACAGGTGAGTCGTCTCCTGCCAGTGCCTGAGCGGCAGCTCCTTCGATGGAGACGGTGTTGGCGCGGTTACTCCAGCCTGCCTGCACAGCGTCTGATACTCCGAGCGGCTTCACCGGCGGGTTGAGCCAATCCTGACGATAGACGGCTGCACGTGAGACCACCGAACGCACCGTAGAGGCTTCCGTTGTGGGCAGACCATCGCCCGTGCTCCAACTCTCCACCGCGTCCAAACGCTTTTGCAGGCTCCGCGATAGAGCCGGCTCCCCGCTTTTTCTGGGGCTGTCCACTGCAGGCTTGGGCGTGGATGTCGTTCTGGGTGTCCGGGGGAGTGGTTTGGTGCGATCGGTGTCGATAGAAAGATCAGGCAGGGAGAATGCGGTGGCGATCCCAGGCTCGAGGTTGATGAGTTCGGTGGGGCTGTCGGCCCAGAATTCCAGGAGCTTTTCACGGCGAGCACCCTCGGCCTGGTCGAGGTCGTCGATCTGTTCGCGCACTCGGCCGGCGAGAGGGAGATCGTCGGCGTCGCGGTTGCTCTTGAAACGACTGCGGAATTGCTCGTCGGGGAATGAGCCTTCCTGAATGCTGTCGTAACCCTCGGTCAGGACCGGAATCAGGGCACGACTGAGAATGGTCCGTGGCACGAAGGCGTGTGGTTGCTCGGCCGGAGCGACCGCGTGGACGGTCCTGCGCAGGGCAGGCCGGTTAAACGGATACAGGCCGTACCCTTCGGCGGACTTCCCGAACGCGTCGTGGCATGCGGCCCGAACCGGGCACTGATCGCACTGGTTGGGCACCGACTTCCCGGCGTGGGCCTCCAATTCCTTCCGTCCCACGCGGGCGGCATTGAGATAGCGGCCGGCGAAGGAAGCGATCGCTTCTATGCCGTCATCCTGGTTGTTCAGGACGAGGTCCAGGTTGTAGACATGGCCGCCTGTGGACGCTTCGATCCGGGTGATAGCTGTTTCCGGCAAGTCGTGGAAGTAACCGCTGGTGATCGCCATGAGGGTGCGCATGGGGGCGAGTACAGTCCGGCCTTCGCGCTGCGACGTCTCTGTGATGGCATCCAGCAGATCGCGTTGGACTCCCTGGATCAGAGCGAAGTCCTCGACCAGCAGGACAATTTCTTTGCCCCGCCGTGCATAGATCTCACGGACTTTCTTCATCGCATCCAGGACGCGGCCGCCGCCGAGTGACGACGTGGCCTGGACGGACTTTTCCCAGTATTCGTTGAGCATGCCCACTGCTACTTCGCGCATTTCCGGCTTCGACAGCAGCAACCGCAGCATGACCCGGGTGGGTGCGGCCACGCCCTCCATCGCGGCAGTAACATTCAGTGGCAGGTGATCAACGGTGAAGTGGGCGGGGCGTTCATCGTCCGCTTCGCGGTCGCTGAGCATGTGCTCGGCGAAGCGGGGGATGAACTCTCCTTCCGCCAGCATCTGATCCTGCAGGACGGGGTCCTGCAGGATCAGAGCCAGCCCCTTGGGGCCCGCCAGTTGCCGCTGTCTGCCCCGCAGTTCGGCCGCCGTGGTCCCGGCCAGGGCGATCATCAGTTCATTAATGAGTCGCAGCGCCAAGGTGGACGTGTCGATGCTGTTGGTGGATGCGCTCACATCCGCGCGGACTTGGGCGACCTCTTCGTCGTCGACACCGTCCAGCAGCGACTCGATCACGTGCCGCAGGCTGGTCTTGGACTTCTCAAGATAGATCACCTTGCGCTTGTCGGAGGCCGGGAGTTTTTCCCGCACCCAGCGGACCAGATGGGACTTCCCGGAACCGGACTCGCCGACGACCGGCATCAGCACGGTCCCCGTTGCGGTTTTCCGTCCCAGAAAATCCTTCAGGACGTCCCTCTCCCTGACCAGCTGGCCAGTGTTGTTGAACGACCTGCCATCAATCTCCGCACGTTGGATCTGCAGACGCGTGTGTGTAGCCAGGAAGACTGCGGAGGACGCCACCACCGCTTCGGTCTGAATCGTTGAGATGACCCGCTCGATGTCCCAGCAGACGTAGTCGCGCAACTCAGGCATCGTCGTCCTCCAGCAGGGTGATGGATGAACAAATACGTGCGGACGACCGCTCCGGGTCCTGCAGGTTGATGACTACGGAGGCGTCTGAGTCCTGCCCCAACAACAGCCATCCCTCGTGCTCTCCGCGCATCAGGGCAAAGGAGAGAGCAGCACCTACCGCCTTTGGCGCATCAAGGGTGTAGCCCAGCGATGCGGCGAGTTCCCCACCGGCCACCACGGGCAGGTGTCGGCGTAGCAGTTGCAGAACGCTCATGGAGTCAGTGGAACGGCCGCGCTCGAGTCCATCGGTGAGTACCTGATGCACGGCGCGTGTGCAGTCCGGGACGTGCCGACTGGCGGTGTACGGCGCTGGCGCGATCAAGCCCAAGGCGGTGCCCCACGTGGCAAAAGAGGGCCACCGAGTGTCGTTGGTCAGTACCAGTTCGCCATCCGGCGCGGAGCGATTGTGCAGTTGATCGACGGTGGCCCAGTTGAAAGACTCCTTGAACGGGTCCCTCGTAAGTATCCAGGCAAGGGCGCGGCGCATATCCTCCGGTGGATCGGGCACCTCGCCCTCAACCCCCAAGACTGCCGCACGAGCGAGTCTCTGGAATCTGGCGTAGTCGTCGACGGTGATCTTTTCCAGTCCACCGGCCAGCGACCATGTGCCGTCCTGGGTTGCGACAGCCAGTCCCAGATCCCTCAGCGTGCTCAGCGCATGATGGACCGGGCCGGAGTTCTTCGCTTCTTCTCCGGGCTCCAAATACATGGTGATCGCATTTTTGGGGAGGGGTTTTCCTTCCGAAGCGAGGAAACGCACCACCGTCCAGATAATGGCCGGGGACGGAGTGGGAGTGTTGAGCAACTGCATAATCAGAGCCCTTTTCTCGCATGCTGCAGAGGAAGCGCGGTAACGTGCGTGTCGAGAAGAAGCCGGCCGGGCCGGCTAGGATCTTCCGCCTGCTCGGGGTGCAGCAGATAGACGGGCTCGCCCTCGGACAGGCGTGTCCACGCCTCAGCATTTACGACGGCTGCCACTTCCTTCTCCACCCACACCATCAGCCCCCGGACCTCGTGCACGAGGCTGCCGTCGTAGTCGAACACGACAGCTGTCGATCCGGCCTCTTCCTGGATCTCGCATGCCTGGGCCGGGTTAAGACCCGGACCGCCGAAGTAGGACACCCCGGCCCGTGCCAGGCGCACCAATATGGGCATCAGTTCCGTGCGTCGCTCGTCGTCGCTGCGCCAGTACAGACACAGGCTCGGGCTGTAAGGGTGCAGCCCATGCAGTGGAGCGTTGCTGCGCGCCCACTCGGCGATATCCGGGTCGGGGGACAGGGGAGTGCGATACAGCGTCCCGGGTCCAGCCGGCGGCAGGCCCTGGCGGCGGCAGGAAGGGCATCCGCGACATGCTGGCATCGTGAAATACCCGTGGACGGTGTAGTACTCCACCAAGTCATCGGCTAGGCACCGCCGCCGCAAGAGCAGTTGTTCCATCAGTTGCAACGCGCTGTCCTGCGCCACCTTGATGTCTTGACGAACCCGGTTGATGGCGTCGGCGAAGTAGGCGGGATTGTTCGTCTGCCCGTCCTTGAGATCAACGTCGACGAGATCGGGCGCCTCCTCGTAGAACGCGCCCAGCCGTCGATCCCACGCCTGGTCGTCCTCACCCGGCGTGCGCTGCGGTGGTGCGGGGGGCAGGATCTCGATCAGGCCGGCCCGCACCATGAAGTTGAGGATCTGCTCGTTCCAACTGCGGTGGCGCTTGTAGCCCTCGGCCAAGCGTGCCGGCCGGTGCGTCATGTTCAGCCGATACAGGTCGCTGTCGGTGCGGGGGCGCTGGAGGAACATGCCTTCCCACCAGCGCTCCCACGCCGTGGGGGCGGAGATGAGTTTCTGGCGATTCAGGCTCTGGGCAATGCCTCGGTCCGCCGCAGTGGTGGCGAGGTAGGCCAGGGAGGGGCTGCCGTCCCGCCCGCCGCGACCGACTTCTTGGTAGTAGCGGTCCACCGTTTCTGGGAGGCAGGCGTGGATCACCGTGCGCACATCGGTGAGATCGACTCCGAGGCCGAAGGCCGAGGTGCCCACGATGACGTCGAACTGCGTGGCATCGGAGGTGTCGTTGCTGCCTCCTGCCCATCCGGTCAAAGCAGTGCGCCGCTCGTCTTCGGTGGAATCACCGTGCACGGTGGCCACGCGGTGCAGCCCGGCTTCACGCAAATGCTGTACCCATAGCCTGGCGTCCTCACGCCGGGCCACATACAAAGCCATGGGCTTGGGCAGACGCGTGACTGCTTCCAGCACAGCCTCGGTGCGTTCCTCTTCGACGGGGAAGGAGTCGATGAAGTAGGCGGGCTCTTGGCGCAACTCCGACGCCCATACCAATTTAGCCTGCCGCGGGCGGGCAAAAAGGTTCTCTAGAGTGTTCACCTGCTGCTGCGTGAGGGTGGCGCTCATGGCTACGGTGCGCGGGGCCCGCCGTGGGCCGGCTGCGCTGATCCAGTTGCGCCGCTGCGCGGCCAGGGACTGAAACGCCGTGCGGAAGTCGTTGCCCCACTGTTCGACCAGGTGAGCCTCGTCCAAAACCAGGTAGTGCAGGTGCCCTGCGCTGGCGGCCTCCAGCAGGGCTGCCTGCAACCCCATGGTCACGGCTTCCGGGGAGGCCACGACCAGGCCCTGGCGTCCGGAGACGATGTCGTCGCGGATTTGCTGCTTGGCATTGTCATCAAGCGAGCCGACATAGGCATACCGGCGCTGCTTGGCCTCGGGGTTGCTGCGGGCGAGCAGGCTGCGGATGCGGCGCTCCATGTCGATGGCCAACACTACGGTGGGAACCACGAGCACCGACACGCCACCGTGGGCGCCGGCCAGCAAGCACGCAGCCAGAGCCACCGGTGTCTTGCCGTGCCCGGTGGGAAGACAGACGACCGCCGTTTCCCCCGGCGGCATCATCGCCAGTGAACGCGCAGCCTGCTGCTGCCCCCGGGACAGGTAGTGGTGGTAGCCGTTTACCTGGGTCCAAAAAGGGTCGGAGGGTGTGTTGTCCAACGCTCGCCGCATCGGGGAGTCAGCCCCCAGGACGGCGTGACGCACCTGGTCGAGTGCTGCCTTTTCGGCCGCAGTACTCTCCTGCGCCGGCGCCCATGGCACGCCACGCAGCAAGACCCGCTCGCCGTCGAAGACGACGTCCAAGCCGCCCTCGCGCCACTGTTCACGCGTCGGCAGCCCCGCACGCAAAGGGACCGGAAGGGCGTTGGAGTTGCCCAGGGCCCGGGCTCGCAGCAGGATTTGATGCGTCAACGTGACCACGTCACGCCATCCGCTCTCGCCGTTGCCGAGTCCAGCCATTGCATCGCCCAGACGGCGCACTGTGCCTGCCTGGTCCGCGGTCCCACCTGCTGCAGGCCATGCCGCGAACAGGCGCCGAGCCTGTCCCCACTCGTCTGTGCTCATGCCTGCACGTACTCCAAGCCACGCCGCACGATACACACGGCCGCCACGATACGGATCACCGGACGGGACAGTCCCTCGGCCAAGGCCTGCAAAGTGGCTGCATCGGTGACCAGGCCTTCAGTGTCTCCCACCAAGTGTCCGGCAGCGCGCCGTGCACCGCACTGGGCGTTGAGGACTGCTGCCACCTCCAACGCTTGCTGCTTGGCTTCTTCGCAGGTGGCCACCAGATTCGTGTGCTGGTGCAAGACCCCCAGGGCTGCCTGCGACGCCTCACGGGCAAAGGAGGCGGCAGCCTCCTGCCCGCCAAAGAGGCCGAAGTACTCATCGGCACGGGCACTGTTGTAATTGCGGTCACCGTTGCTCTTGTTGTACGGCTCATTCAGCCATGCCAGCTGCGCCGGATTGGTCACCGCCCGGTTGGTGCCCCCTTCCACCCAGATGCGGCGCACGAAGGGAGCCAGGATGCGGTCCGCCTGCCGACGCAGCGCACGCTGTGCATCGGAACTGCTTTCCACGCAAGACAGGGCGATGGCCACATCGGCCTCTATGAGGAAGTCAAAGCCGTAGTACGGCTGAGGCTCCTGACCGCGCGGCATGTGACGGTCGACGCGGCGAAAGGCTGCGCTTTGCCCCAGGTCGTCGTTGAGGATGGCTTCACTGAGCAGATCCACCAGCGGATTGCCCAACCGGAACAACCGGGTGCCAGGATGGCGCAGTGCGGCGGAACGGTTGAACACCCCTGACGCCAGAGCATCATCGGTGATCCGCTGCTGCACCCGTTGCCAATGCCGCGGCGCCAGCAAGGGGTGCGCCGAGCCCACCGCGAACTGCACCGTCGGCGTACCAGCGACCGAACGCGTCACGTGGGGCAGACGGATTCCTCCGCCATCCCTGTCGGAGTAGTGCAACAGCGCCGACTGGAACTGCTTCCAGTCCGTTTCCGCATCGATCAAGGAGGCCGGGATACTGCGCAGACCCTGGCCCGCGGTGTGGATGGACTCCAGAAGATCCATCTTGGCGATCTCCTGCTGCTCCGCCCGCAACTGCCGACGCACCTCTTCCCGCTGGGCCAGCAGCCCTTCAGGCCCTGCGGCAAAGGCCTGCGCCCACACCCCGTCAAGGGACTGGGCGATGGCGTCCTGCAGCGTGGACGTGGAGGCGTCAAAAACCTGGTAGCCCTCGGTCAGCAGCGTCGCCCACGCCTCGGCGAAGGAGGCATCGCTGCCGTTTTCGTCTGCCAGACGGAACTGCGCTGCGGGCACGTCCTGTCTGCTCCCTTGCACGCCGGGGTAGCGGTCGACGCGTCCCAGTCGCTGCTCCAACTGGTTGGCGGACCAGGGCAGCCGCAGGTGAAACACACCGTCGGCCACCTGCAGGTTCAAACCATCCTCGGCGGAATCGTCCGCCACAAGCACTGCTTGCCCCGTGGCATCCGACCAGGCCATGAGCGCATCCGCCGCCGCCTGAGGCTCCCGGCGCCGGGTGTGCTCGGCCACCGTCAGACGACCAAAACGGCTGTGCAGATACTGGGCCAGGTGGCCGGCCAACTGCCCCGGACCGCAGAAGATGACCGACTTCTTCAAGTGCCGCATTTGCGGCAGCAGGGCATCGACGAGCCCGCGCAGATCTTCCCGAGTGGGGGAGTGCTCTCCTTCTTCCAGGTCGCTAAGCACACTGCGCTCGACGGCCACCACCGGGGCCGCGGCCAGCAGGGCCACCTCGTGCGCGCTCAAACCGGCTCGCTCTGCAGCCGCAGAGTCAGCGTGCACGCGCCACTGCAGCACATCCACGATGTCGCCACGCAGCACCGTCGCCCGCGCCGTCAGGACCGCTAGGACCATGCCATAGGGGGTCCTGCTGTCCGCGGCTGCCTCGTTGTCCAAGTGGTCGCGCACCTGACTCCACCAGTGCAGGACCAACTCGGGCCCCGCCTCACCCACGCCGGCGGGAGCGGGGATGAGCGTGGGGCGGGCTCGGCCGCGCACCGCATACGCCAGCCCTACCACCTCGTGATCGCTGCTCTCCCGCAGTACCGCCTCGCGGCGATGGCGGATCACCCGCCGGTGGATGCGGTAGGTCTCGCTGAGATGAGCACGCACCTGCGCGACTCGGTAGCTGAACTCACCCCGCACCGAGGCATCCACCAACTCGTCCTCGTCATCGAGCAACGCCACGACAGCGTGGGCGAGTTGAGCAAAGCGAGTATCGGTGTCCGGGAGCAGCTTCGCGATGTCCTCGAGACTGTCGCGGATCACGTAGTTCAAATCCGGATCCAATGACTGGACACTGTCTGCCAGGGCCGAGCGCATTGCATAACGCTGCTCGAACTCGGCTTGTTGGTCCCACCCATACAACTCAGGATCCAGCAGGTGCAGCAGTCCCAGATTGGTCAGGTAGTTCGACGTGACGGGCGTCGCGGACAGCAGCAGCAGCCGCTTTGCCGAGTGCGCAAGCGCGCACAGTTCCCGATACGGCGACTGCTGCGGGCCCGACTCCACCAAAGCATGTGCCTCGTCCACGACCACGAGAGCAAACCCCTCATAGGCCTGCCACTTGTGCGGAGTCTCATGAGAGGTGACGACCAGACGCTCCACCGGGAAGTCCCCGATAAGGAACTTCTCCTGCAGTTCCCTCAGCCACTGCCGGCGAAGCGCCGCGGGGCAGACAACCGCGACTCGCGCAGCCAGATCGTCCAGCAGAATCTGCCGGATGACAAGGCCTGCCTCGATCGTCTTCCCCAGACCCACCTCGTCGGCCAGCAGATACCGCTGGACGGGATCGGACAGCACTGTCAGTGCAGCCTCTACCTGGTGCGGGTAGAGCTCCACCGAAGAGGACAAGAACGCGCTCATCCCGGCCGCTGCGCCCCGTTGGCGCACCAGGCTGTGCAGCATCGGCAAGCGGGCGTCCCGGAAGGGCGCTGTGCTGCCTCCGCGCACCGCGAGATTGGCCACCGGATCCCGCACCGGACGATCCCAGCGGACGTAAAGATCGTCCACCGGAACCGGCAGATCGTAGTCTGCGTTGGGGAACCGCACGATGTACTCGAGCGCGCTGGCATGCACGACGCGTCCCACGTTCCACGCCCCGCTGCTGCTCTTCCACCAGATACGCTCCTCGCGGTCGAGGAGCACCCGCTGCGCCGCTGCAGCCGCCACCCATTGTGAGTGCGCAACCGTCGTGATCGGCGATTCGAAGTAGTCGACGCGAAGGCGTCCCCCTTCGACCTCCCCGATCTTACCGATTCCCGGTCCGCCCGGTACCCGGATGAAAGCCCCGCGCCGGAAACCGTTCGCGTCACCGTTGTTCATGATCTTGCCCCCCACGTACCCGCACGGCTCGCCCCTCCCCAGGCGCGAATAGCCGCACATCCTTCACTATTTGATCACATGCCCCAAGGGAGTTGAACCCTTAAGGGTGTTCTGATCCTGGCAAGGGGGCGTTAGATCCGGCCAAAGGTGTAGCGTGCAACGGATGATAGGGGATGGAGGCGTCTTCTCGTCAGTGTTCCCGCAGTTGGCCGCCGCGAGAAGCGATGCGCCACACGTCGGCCAGGAGGGGCGCTCCACTCCGCGTTCGCGCGACTCGCCGCCCGACCTACGCCGAGAGGTTGCGCTGCCCTCCAATACTTGGAAGTCGCCGTCGCCCGGCCTCATGGGTGAGGGGTGGGTGCGACGTTGACGTCGTCCCGAACGCCGCTGAGTCTGACGGGCTGACCTGTTGATCACGGAGCGTCGCGGGACCTGTGGCTGGACTGATGCCCATGTGCTCCCCACCGGCTGTGTTCCGCGTGCCGGGCGAAGGGCCGGGAGTGCCCGGAAGGCAACCGAATCTTCCGGGGCAGTCGGATCATCTGCCCTGGCTGTGAAGCGACGGACAAGATCTGCGTGGACTGTCACAGCCCGTTCTGGGGGCGCGATCGCCGATGCGGGCCATGCAAGTGGCAGAGCGTGCCAGCGGAGATTCGCACCAACCGTTCCCGGGCCTATTGCAACGCGAGCCGCGCACGAATTTTCGGGACCGCCTCGGTGGACCGCGTGACCGAAGAGGAGTACGCCGCGATCCGGGCTGAAGGCCAGTGGGTCTACTGCGGCCGACAGGTGACGGGCGGAGACGTCGACCACATTGGTCCCTGACGCTCGGCAGCCGACACGAAGCCGCGAACCTGGTTCTTGCGTGCATCCACTGCAACCGCAGCGAGAACAACTCTCTGCTGATCAGGTGGCGACCGGACTGTGTCGAGCATGCTTGCCAGGTGTCCGAGAAGGTGCGGGCGGAGTATGAACGGCAACGTGCCCAGGCGGGTAGCAGCAGCGTAGCGGGAAGACGATGGACTCTCGCAGGATCGGCGCTTGGTAGGGGCACACCCATCTGTGGACGGTCTTAGTGGACGTTAAGTCCGCTTCTGGTAGCGGCCTCGTCCGGGTTGAGTGAGGAAGCCTTGGCGGGTGAGGCGTCCGAGGCGGCTGCGGGTGATGTTGACGGATGCCTCGTCGGTGGGCACGCCGAGGAGTTCGTGCAGCTCACGGGCTCGGAACTCTTGATCGGGATGCTGGTTGAAGGTGTTCACGATGGCCTGGTAGGCGGTGTTCGTCTCGG
>NZ_JBVIPD010000023.1:0-142081 GCF_055578235.1 Streptomyces sp. NPDC033136 | reverse complement strand
GTGCAGACCCGTGCACCCGTGCGGGTCAGAGCAGTGTCATGAAGCGCTTCCTCCCGGGTGTGAACACCCGGGGTTCCGCGCTAGATCATGCTGAAGGCAGTCCGCGGCTGAGCTGGAAGAGGGACGGTGACGGCCCTGGCGCTCCTCGCCCTCGGGCAGTCTGTGCACAGCAAAGGGGCCCGCACGACCGAAGTCGTACGGGCCCCTTCGAGCCACTCAGGTCAGTAGACCCTCAAGCCAGTCCGGAGACTCACTTGTTGATCTTGGTGACCTGGCCGGCGCCCACGGTCCGGCCACCCTCACGGATGGCGAACTTCAGGCCCTCCTCCATGGCGACGGGCTGGATGAGCTCCACCTTCATCTCGGTGTTGTCACCCGGCATGACCATCTCGGTGCCCTCGGGGAGGGTCACCACGCCGGTCACGTCCGTCGTACGGAAGTAGAACTGCGGGCGGTAGTTGTTGAAGAACGGCGTGTGGCGGCCACCCTCGTCCTTGGACAGGATGTAGGCCTGCGCCTCGAACTCGGTGTGCGGGGTGACCGAGCCCGGCTTGATGATGACCTGGCCGCGCTCGACGTCCTCGCGCTTGATGCCACGGAGGAGCAGACCGACGTTCTCACCGGCCTGGCCCTCGTCGAGGAGCTTCCGGAACATCTCGATACCGGTGACCGTGGTGGTGGTCTTCTCGGTCTTGATGCCGATGATGTCGACGGTCTCGTTGACCTTCAGGACACCACGCTCGATACGGCCGGTGACGACCGTACCGCGACCGGTGATCGTGAAGACGTCCTCGATCGGCATGAGGAACGGCTTGTCGACGTCGCGCTCCGGCTCCGGAATCGCGGTGTCGACGGCGTTCATGAGCTCGAGGACGGAGTTGCCCCACTCCTTGTCGCCCTCGAGGGCCTTCAGAGCGGAGACCTTGACGACGGGAACGTCGTCGCCCGGGAACTCGTACTCGGAGAGGAGCTCACGGACCTCGAGCTCGACGAGCTCCAGGATCTCCTCGTCGTCCACCATGTCGGCCTTGTTCAGCGCGACGACGATGTACGGAACGCCGACCTGGCGGGCCAGGAGCACGTGCTCCTTGGTCTGCGGCATCGGGCCGTCCGTGGCGGCGACCACGAGGATGGCGCCGTCCATCTGCGCCGCACCCGTGATCATGTTCTTGATGTAGTCCGCGTGACCGGGGCAGTCGACGTGGGCGTAGTGACGCGTCTCCGTCTGGTACTCGACGTGCGCGATGGAGATGGTGATACCGCGCTGGCGCTCTTCAGGAGCCTTGTCGATCTGGTCGAAGGCCGAGGCCTCGTTCAGGTCCGGGTACGCGTCGTGCAGCACCTTGGTAATGGCGGCCGTGAGGGTCGTCTTACCGTGGTCGATGTGACCGATGGTGCCGATGTTGACGTGCGGCTTAGTCCGCTCGAACTTCGCCTTCGCCACTGGGGTCCTCCTGGGGAGTGGTTCTGGTACGCCTTACTCATCGGCGCCAGGTGATCTTTGCTGGAAAGCCCGGGCCCCGGGGCACTCTCACCACGATTGCGGCGGAATGCCCCTCAAGGCTCCGGAGTCAAGCCTACGGCGTGTAGACGCGGTGCGTTACTCGCCCTTGGCCTTCGCGATGATCTCCTCGGCGACGTTCCGGGGAACCTCGGCGTAGGAGTCGAACTGCATGGAGTAGCTGGCACGGCCGGACGTCTTGCTGCGCAGGTCGCCGACGTAGCCGAACATCTCCGAAAGGGGCACGAGGCCCTTCACGACGCGGGCACCGGCCCGCTCCTCCATGGCCTGGATCTGACCACGGCGGGAGTTGATGTCGCCGATGACCTCACCCATGTAGTCCTCGGGCGTGGTGACCTCGACGGCCATCATCGGCTCGAGCAGTACGGGGCTGGCCTTGCGCGCGGCCTCCTTGAAGGCCTGCGAACCGGCGATCTTGAACGCGAGCTCGGAGGAGTCGACCTCGTGGTAGCCACCGTCGATGAGCGTGACGCGGACACCGGTCATCTCGTACCCGGCCAGGATGCCGAACTGCATGGCCTCCTGCGCACCGGCGTCCACCGAAGGGATGTACTCCTTCGGGATACGGCCACCGGTGACCTTGTTCACGAACTCGTACGAGGCGTCGCCGCCCTCGATCGGCTCGATCGCGATCTGCACCTTGGCGAACTGGCCGGTACCACCAGTCTGCTTCTTGTGCGTGTAGTCGACGCGCTCGACGGCCTTGCGGATCGTCTCACGGTAGGCGACCTGCGGCTTGCCGACGTTGGCCTCGACCTTGAACTCACGGCGCATACGGTCGACCAGCACCTCGAGGTGCAGTTCGCCCATACCACCGATGATGGTCTGGCCGGTCTCCTCGTCCGAGTGAACCTGGAAGGACGGGTCCTCCTCGGCCAGGCGCTGGATGGCGACACCCAGCTTCTCCTGGTCGCCCTTGGACTTGGGTTCGATGGCGACCTGGATGACCGGCGCCGGGAAGTCCATGGACTCCAGGATCACCGGGTTCTTGTCGTCCGACAGCGTCTCACCGGTGGTGGTCTGCTTCAGGCCCATGACGGCGACGATGTCGCCGGCGCCCACCGACTCGATCTCCTCACGCTTGTTCGCGTGCATGCGGTAGATCTTGCCGATGCGCTCCTTCTTGCCCTTGACCGAGTTCAGCACGGCGGTGCCGGACTGCAGGCGGCCCGAGTAGACCCGGACGAAGGTGAGCTTGCCGAGGTGCGGGTCGCTCATGATCTTGAACGCGAGCGCGGCGAGGGGCTCCTCGTCCGACGGCTTGCGCACGATGACCTGCTCCGGCTCCTTGACGTCGTGGCCCTCGATGGCCTCGACGTCGAGCGGGGTGGGCAGGTAGCGCACAACCGCGTCGAGCAGGGGCTGAACGCCCTTGTTCTTGAACGCGGTGCCGCAGAACACGGGGGTGACGGTGGTGCCGCCGCCCTTGCCGGACGCGATCGTGATACGGCGGATCGCGGCGTAGAGCTGCTCCACGGTGGGCTCGGTGCCCTCCAGGTACAGCTCCATCAGCTCTTCGTCGTTCTCGGCGACGGCCTCGAGCAGCTTGCCGCGGTACTCCTCGGCAGCCTCGGCGTGGGTGTCCGGGATGTCGACGGTGTCGTACATCTCGCCCTTGGTCGCCTCGGCCGACCAGACCAGGGCCTTCATCGTCACGAGGTCGATGACGCCCTTGAAGTCCGCCTCGGCACCGATCGGCAGCTGCATGATCAGCGGCTGGGCGCCCAGGCGGTCCGAGATCATGTCCACGCAGCGGTGGAACTCGGCGCCGGTACGGTCCAGCTTGTTGACGAAGCAGATACGCGGCACGCCGTAACGGTCGGCCTGACGCCACACCGTCTCGGACTGCGGCTCGACACCGGCGACACCGTCGAACACCGTCACGGCACCGTCGAGCACGCGCAGGGAGCGCTCCACCTCAACGGTGAAGTCGACGTGACCCGGGGTGTCGATGATGTTGATGGTGTAGTCGTTGTCCTCGAGCGGCCAGTGACAGGTGGTCGCAGCAGACGTGATCGTGATGCCACGCTCCTGCTCCTGCTCCATCCAGTCCATGGTGGCAGCGCCGTCGTGGACCTCACCGATCTTGTACGAGACGCCGGTGTAGAACAGGATCCGCTCGGTGGTGGTCGTCTTGCCCGCGTCGATGTGGGCCATGATCCCGATGTTGCGGACCCTGGCCAGGTCAAGTGAAGTGGTAGCCATAAGGCTTCAGTCTTCTCTCGGTCTCGATGTGGGTAGCGACTACCAGCGGTAGTGCGCGAAGGCCTTGTTGGACTCGGCCATCTTGTGGGTGTCCTCGCGCTTCTTCACAGCGGCACCGAGGCCGTTGGAGGCGTCGAGAAGTTCGTTGAGCAGGCGCTCGGTCATGGTCTTCTCGCGACGGGCGCGGGAGTAACCGACCAGCCAGCGCAGCGCGAGCGTGTTGGCGCGACCGGGCTTGACCTCGATCGGAACCTGGTACGTCGCACCACCGACACGGCGGGACTTGACCTCGAGGGTCGGCTTGATGTTCTCGAGAGCGCGCTTCAGCGTGATGACCGGGTCGTTGCCGGTCTTCTCGCGCAGGCCCTCCATGGCGCCGTAGACGATGCGCTCGGCGGTGGAGCGCTTGCCGTTCAGCAGCACCTTGTTGATCAGGGAGGTCACCAGAGGAGAACCGTAGACCGGGTCGATGATGACCGGGCGCTTCGGGGCGGGGCCCTTACGAGGCATTCTTACTTCTCCTTCTTGGCGCCGTAGCGGGAACGGGCCTGCTTGCGGTTCTTGACACCCTGGGTGTCGAGGGAGCCACGGATGATCTTGTAACGAACACCCGGCAGGTCCTTCACACGGCCGCCGCGCACGAGCACGATGGAGTGCTCCTGCAGGTTGTGTCCCTCACCCGGAATGTAAGCGGTGACCTCGATCCCGCTGGTCAGACGCACACGCGCGACCTTACGCAGGGCCGAGTTCGGCTTCTTCGGGGTGGTCGTGAACACACGCGTGCAGACGCCCCGGCGCTGAGGGGAACCCTCGAGTGCGGGCGTCTTGTTCTTCTCGACCTTGTCCTGCCGGCCCTTGCGGACCAGCTGCTGGATCGTAGGCACTACTTCTCCGGTTTCTGTGTGCCGATGTGAAGCTAACCTGGAACGTCGCCGACCCACGCGGTCGGGTGTGTCGAATCCCGCGGACTTCCGCCGCCCAGGCAGAAATAAGCGCAGATTACGGTGGCCGGTGTCAGCTCGCTGTGCGGTTGATGGCACGCACGAGAGCCAGGGCACACCCCAGGCACAAGGTCTGAGCGTACCTACCGCATTCGCTGCGGTCAAAACAAATGGGCGCCGCCCACCTCGCCATGCGGGACATGTCAAGCCCCTCGGCCGTAGTCGATCTTCAATTCGACGGCGGATGTCCGGTTCGCCACCGCTCAGGACGCGACGACGGACACCACCGTCAGCAACACCATGACGAGTGCCCAGCCGACCGTGGACAACCACCCCAGCACGAGCCCGGTCAGCGCGAGTCCGTCCCCCAGCTCCCCGCGGCTGCGGATCTCGGCCCGCGCGACATGCCCCAGCACCACGGCGGGGATCCCGGTCATCCCCATGGTCGGCACGCACAGCAGCCCGCAGACCCCGGCAGCGACCGCCTTCCCGTTCGTCTGCGGCCGCGGCACGGGCAGATACGTCCGCGGCACGGGCGTGACCACGGCCGGCTGCGGCACCGGCCCCTGCGGCAGATCGGCGACGAGCAGGCCCAGCTCCCCCACGGTCCGCGCCGCGTACGCCCGCGCCACCCGCTTCTCGAACTCGTCCCGCTCCATGCGCCCCTCGCCGTACCCCGCTCTGAGCACGTCGACGGCCCGCTCCCGATCGGCATGCGAGGCCAGCATCGACGGACCACTGGGGCCCTGCCAGGGCTGCCAGGACGGATAGGACGGCTGCGACACGGTGCACCTCCCCGGAGGGGCGAGTCCTTCCATGATGCGCCGAAGCGGGGAGTATGTGCACTGGTGTGTCGGCGGTCGGGTGCCGGGTGCCGGTCAGAAGGCCGCCTCAGGGCGTCCGGAGGGGCCCCTGACACGCCGAAGGGCGGCCACCCCGCAGGATGGACCGCCCTCGGCTCAAGCGACTCGCTTACTGGTTGTACGGACCGTAGTCGTAGTCCTCCAGCGGAACGGCCTGGCCGGAGCCCGTGCCGAACGGCGAGTAGTCGATGTCGTCGTAGCCGACGGCCGAGTACATCGCGGCCTTGGCCTCCTCGGTCGGCTCGACCCGGATGTTGCGGTAGCGGGACAGACCCGTACCGGCCGGGATGAGCTTACCGATGATGACGTTCTCCTTGAGGCCGATCAGGGAGTCGGACTTGGCGTTGATCGCCGCGTCCGTGAGGACCCTGGTCGTCTCCTGGAAGGACGCCGCCGACAGCCAGGACTCCGTGGCCAGCGAGGCCTTGGTGATACCCATGAGCTGCGGACGACCGGAGGCCGGGTGACCGCCCTCCTGGACCACACGACGGTTCTCGTGCTCGAACTTCGAGCGCTCGACCAGCTCGCCGGGAAGCAGCTCGGCGTCGCCGGACTCGATGATCGTCACGCGGCGGAGCATCTGCCGGATGATGATCTCGATGTGCTTGTCGTGGATCGACACACCCTGCGAGTTGTAGACCTTCTGGACCTCGCCGACCAGGTGGACCTGGACGGCACGCTGACCCAGGATGCGCAGCACGTCGTGCGGGTTGGTGGCACCCACGGTGAGCTTCTGGCCCACCTCGACGTGCTCGCCCTCGCTGACCAGGAGCCGGGCACGCTTCGAGATCGGGAACGCCGTCTCGTCGCTGCCGTCGTCCGGGGTGACGACAATCTTCTTGGTCTTCTCGGTCTCCTCGATCCGGACGCGGCCCTGGGCCTCGGAGATCGGGGCGACACCCTTCGGGGTACGGGCCTCGAAGAGCTCGACGACACGCGGCAGACCCTGGGTGATGTCGTCACCGGCCACACCACCGGTGTGGAAGGTACGCATCGTCAGCTGGGTGCCGGGCTCACCGATGGACTGGGCGGCGATGATGCCGACCGCCTCACCGATGTCGACCAGCTTGCCGGTGGCCAGCGAACGGCCGTAGCACATCGCGCAGGTGCCGACGGCGGACTCGCAGGTCAGGACCGAGCGGGTCTTGACCTCCTCGACGCCACGCCGGACGAGCTCCTCGATGAGGACGTCGCCCAGGTCGGTGCCGGCCGGGGCCAGCACCTGCCCGTCGACCACGATGTCCTCGGCGAGGCAGCGCGCGTACACGGACGTCTCGACGTCCTCCGTCTTGACCAGCCCGCCCTCGTTCCGGTCGGCGATCTTCAGACGCAGACCGCGCTCGGTGCCGCAGTCCTCCTCGCGAATGATGACGTCCTGGGAGACGTCGACCAGACGACGCGTGAGGTAACCCGAGTCGGCGGTACGCAGGGCGGTGTCCGCCAGACCCTTACGGGCACCGTGCGTGGAGATGAAGTACTCCAGCACGGACAGGCCCTCACGGAAGGACGCCTTGATCGGACGCGGGATCGTCTCGTTCTTCGCGTTCGACACCAGACCACGCATACCGGCGATCTGACGCATCTGCATCATGTTGCCTCGTGCACCCGAGTTCACCATCATGAAGATCGGGTTGGTCTTCGGGAAGTTGTCGTTCATCGCCTCGGCGACCTCGTTGGTCGCCTTGGTCCAGATCGCGATGAGCTCCTGCGTGCGCTCGTCCTTGGTGATCAGACCGCGCTCGTACTGCTTCTGGACCTTCTCGTCCTGCGCCTCGTACCCGCGGACGATCTCCTTCTTCGCCTCGGGGACGACGACGTCGGAGATGGCGACGGTGACGCCGGAACGGGTGGCCCAGTAGAAGCCGGCCGCCTTCAGGTTGTCGAGCGTCGCCGCCACGATGACCTTCGGGTAGCGCTCGGCGAGGTCGTTGACGATCTCGGAGAGCTGCTTCTTGCCGACCTCGTAGTCGACGAACGGGTAGTCCTCGGGCAGCAGCTCGTTGAAGAGCGCGCGGCCCAGGGTGGTGTTCAGCCGGAAGGGGTCACCCTGCTGCCACTCGCCCGCGGAGCCGCTGCCGGACTCAGGGCCTTCCTCACCCGCCGGCGGGGTCCAGCCGCGCGGCGGGATGGTGCCGACCGGGAAGCGGACGTCGATCCTCGACTGGAGCGACAGCTCGCCCGCGTCGAAGGCCATGATCGCCTCGGCGACCGAGGCGAAGGAACGGCCCTCGCCCTTGAGGTCGCGCATCTCGCCGTCGGTGGTGAGGAAGAACAGACCGAGGACCATGTCCTGGGTCGGCATCGTCACCGGGCGGCCGTCGGCCGGCTTGAGGATGTTGTTCGAGGACAGCATCAGGATGCGGGCCTCGGCCTGCGCCTCCGCGGACAGCGGCAGGTGCACGGCCATCTGGTCACCGTCGAAGTCCGCGTTGAACGCGGTGCAGACGAGCGGGTGGATCTGAATGGCCTTGCCCTCGACCAGCTGCGGCTCGAAGGCCTGGATGCCGAGGCGGTGCAGCGTGGGCGCACGGTTCAGCAGAACCGGGTGCTCCGCGATGACCTCTTCCAGCACGTCGTACACGACCGTGCGGCCGCGCTCGACCATGCGCTTGGCGCTCTTGATGTTCTGCGCGTGGTTCAGGTCGACCAGGCGCTTCATCACGAACGGCTTGAAGAGCTCCAGCGCCATCGCCTTGGGCAGACCGCACTGGTGCAGCTTCAGCTGCGGACCGACGACGATCACGGAACGCGCGGAGTAGTCCACACGCTTACCGAGCAGGTTCTGACGGAAGCGGCCCTGCTTGCCCTTCAGCATGTCGCTGAGGGACTTCAGCGGGCGGTTACCGGGACCGGTGACCGGACGGCCACGACGGCCGTTGTCGAACAGCGCGTCGACGGCCTCCTGGAGCATGCGCTTCTCGTTGTTCACGATGATCTCGGGCGCACCGAGGTCGAGAAGCCGCTTCAGGCGGTTGTTCCGGTTGATCACGCGGCGGTACAGGTCGTTCAGGTCGGAGGTCGCGAAGCGGCCACCGTCCAGCTGCACCATCGGACGCAGGTCCGGCGGGATGACCGGCACGCAGTCCAGCACCATGCCCTTGGGGCTGTTGCTGGTCTGCAGGAACGCGGAGACGACCTTGAGGCGCTTGAGCGCACGGGTCTTCTTCTGGCCCTTGCCGGTGCGGATGATCTCGCGGAGGCGCTCGGCCTCCTCGTCGAGGTCGAAGGACTCCAGGCGCTTCTGCAGCGCCGCGGCACCCATCGAGCCGTCGAAGTACGTGCCGAAGCGGTCACGCAGCTCGCGGTAGAGCAGCTCGTCGCCCTCCAGGTCCTGGACCTTGAGGTTCTTGAACCGGCTCCACACCTCGTCGAGGCGGTCGATCTCGCGCTGCGCACGGTCGCGCAGCTGCTTCATCTCGCGCTCGGCACCCTCGCGCACCTTGCGGCGCACGTCGGCCTTGGCGCCCTCGGCCTCCAGCTCGGCCAGGTCGGTCTCGAGCTTCTTGGCGCGGGCCTCCAGGTCGGCGTCGCGGCGCTGCTCGATCTGCTGACGCTCGACGGAGACGTGGGCCTCCAGCGAGGGCAGGTCGCGCGTACGGCGCTCCTCGTCGACGTACGTGATCATGTACGCCGCGAAGTAGATGACCTTCTCGAGGTCCTTCGGCGCCAGGTCGAGCAGGTAGCCCAGCCGCGACGGAACGCCCTTGAAGTACCAGATGTGCGTGACGGGCGCGGCCAGTTCGATGTGGCCCATCCGCTCACGACGCACCTTGGCGCGAGTCACCTCGACGCCGCAGCGCTCGCAGATGATGCCCTTGAAGCGGACACGCTTGTACTTGCCGCAGTAGCACTCCCAGTCCCGGGTCGGACCGAAGATCTTCTCGCAGAAGAGCCCGTCCTTTTCCGGCTTGAGCGTGCGGTAGTTGATCGTCTCGGGCTTCTTGACCTCGCCGTGGCTCCACTGACGGATGTCGTCAGCGGTAGCCAGACCGATCCGGAGCTCGTCGAAGAAGTTGACGTCGAGCACTATGCGTCAATCCCTCTCAGGGTTGTAAGTCATGGGGTCTGATACGGGGGTCCTGGGGCCGGCGGCCTTCATGGCGAAGGCCGCCGAACTCCCGTCAGACCTCTTCGACGCTGCTCGGCTCACGCCGGGACAGGTCGATGCCAAGCTCCTCCGCAGCGCGGAAGACGTCCTCGTCGGTGTCGCGCATCTCGATGGACATGCCGTCCGAGGACAGCACCTCCACGTTGAGGCACAGGGACTGCATCTCCTTGATGAGCACCTTGAAGGACTCGGGGATGCCGGGCTCGGGGATGTTCTCGCCCTTGACGATGGCCTCGTAGACCTTCACGCGGCCGGTCACGTCGTCGGACTTGATGGTCAGCAGCTCCTGGAGGGCGTACGCGGCGCCGTAAGCCTCCAGCGCCCACACCTCCATCTCACCGAAGCGCTGGCCACCGAACTGGGCCTTACCACCCAGCGGCTGCTGGGTGATCATCGAGTACGGACCGGTCGACCGGGCGTGCAGCTTGTCGTCGACCAGGTGGTGGAGCTTCAGGATGTACATGTAGCCGACCGAGATCGGCTCCGGGAACGGCTCGCCGGAACGGCCGTCGAACAGCGGCGCCTTACCGGTCGGGAGCACCATGCGCTCGCCGTCGCGGTTCGGGATGGTGTGGTTCAGCAGACCGGCCAGCTCGTCCTCACGCGCACCGTCGAAGACGGGGGTGGCGACGTTGGTGCCCGGTGCGACCTGGTCGGCCTCGATGGCCTGCAGGCGCTGCGCCCAGTCGTCCGCGAGGCCGGAGACGTCCCAGCCGCGGCTGGCGAGCCAGCCGAGGTGGATCTCCAGGACCTGACCCGGGTTCATTCGGGACGGCACACCGAGCGGGTTGAGGATGATGTCGACCGGGGTGCCGTCCTCCAGGAACGGCATGTCCTCGATCGGCAGGATCTTCGAGATGACGCCCTTGTTGCCGTGGCGGCCGGCGAGCTTGTCACCGTCCGTGATCTTGCGCTTCTGCGCCACATAGACACGAACCAGCTGGTTCACGCCCGGCGGCAGCTCGTCGCCCTCTTCACGGTCGAAGACGCGGACGCCGATGACCTTGCCGATCTCGCCGTGCGGCACCTTCAGCGAGGTGTCACGGACCTCACGGGCCTTCTCACCGAAGATGGCGCGCAGCAGGCGCTCCTCGGGCGTCAGCTCGGTCTCACCCTTGGGCGTGACCTTGCCGACGAGGATGTCACCGGCGACGACCTCGGCACCGATGCGGATGATGCCGCGCTCGTCGAGGTCGGCGAGGACCTCCTCGGAGACGTTCGGGATGTCCCGGGTGATCTCCTCGGGGCCGAGCTTGGTGTCACGGGCGTCGACCTCGTGCTCCTCGATGTGGATCGAGGAGAGGACGTCGTCCTGCACGAGGCGCTGCGACAGGATGATCGCGTCCTCGTAGTTGTGACCCTCCCACGGCATGAACGCCACGAGCAGGTTCTTGCCCAGCGCCATCTCGCCGTTCTGGGTGGCCGGACCGTCGGCGAGGACCTGGCCCTCGATGATCCGGTCGCCCTCGTTGACGATGACCTTCTGGTTGACCGAGGTGCCCTGGTTGGAGCGGGCGAACTTGGCCAGGCGGTACGTGATGTACGTGCCGTCGTCGTTGGCGGTGGTGATGTAGTCCGCGGAGACCTCCTGGACCACACCGGGCTTCTCGGCCTTGACCACGTCGCCGGCGTCGACCGCGGAGCGGTACTCCATGCCGGTGCCGACGAGCGGGGACTCGGACTTAATCAGCGGCACGGCCTGACGCATCATGTTCGCGCCCATGAGGGCACGGTTGGCGTCGTCGTGCTCGAGGAAGGGGATCATGGCCGTCGCGACCGACACCATCTGGCGCGGCGAGACGTCCATGTAGTCCACGTCCTCGCCGGT
Source organism: Streptomyces sp. NPDC033136 (assembly GCF_055578235.1). Lineage (NCBI taxonomy): Bacteria > Bacillati > Actinomycetota > Actinomycetes > Kitasatosporales > Streptomycetaceae > Streptomyces > Streptomyces sp. NPDC033136. The sequence continues at coordinate 130,614 of NZ_JBVIPD010000023.1, read as the reverse complement.
GACGTAGTCGACCTCGCCGCCCTTGCGGCGGACCAGCACGCGGGCCTCGGCGAAGCGGAGTTCGTCGGTGAGCGGCGCGTTGGCCTGCGCGATGACGAAGCGGTCCTCCTCGTCGGCCGTGAGGTAGTCGACCTGGTCCGTGACCTGGCCCTCGAATACCTTGCGGTACGGGGTCTCGACGAAACCGAACGCGTTCACGCGGCCGTAGGTGGCGAGCGAGCCGATCAGACCGATGTTCGGGCCTTCAGGGGTCTCGATCGGGCACATGCGGCCGTAGTGCGAGGGGTGCACGTCACGGACCTCGAAGCCGGCCCGCTCACGGGACAGACCACCCGGGCCGAGCGCGGACAGACGCCGCTTGTGCGTCAGACCCGACAGCGGGTTGTTCTGGTCCATGAACTGGGACAGCTGGCTGGTGCCGAAGAACTCCTTGATGGAGGCGACGACCGGCCGGATGTTGATCAGGGTCTGCGGCGTGATCGCCTCGACGTCCTGGGTCGTCATCCGCTCGCGGACGACACGCTCCATACGCGCCAGACCCGTACGGACCTGGTTCTGGATGAGCTCGCCGACGCTGCGCAGACGGCGGTTGCCGAAGTGGTCGATGTCGTCGGTCTCGACGACGATGTTCGTACCGCTGTCGCCGACCGTCTCGGTCTCACCCGCGTGCAGCTTCACCAGGTACTTGATCGTCGAGATGATGTCCTCGACGGTCAGGATGCCCGCGTCCAGCGGAGCGTCCGCACCCAGCTTCTTGTTGACCTTGTAGCGGCCGACCTTGGCCAGGTCGTAGCGCTTGGGGTTGAAGTAGAGGTTCTCCAGCAGCGTCTGCGCGGCCTCACGCGTGGGGGGCTCGCCCGGACGCAGCTTGCGGTAGATGTCGAGCAGCGCGTCGTCCTGGCCCTGGGTGTGGTCCTTCTCCAGGGTGGCGCGCATCGACTCGTACTCGCCGAACTCCTCGAGGATCTGCTCGGTGGTCCAGCCGAGCGCCTTGAGCAGGACGGTGACGGACTGCTTGCGCTTGCGGTCGATGCGGACACCGACCATGTCGCGCTTGTCGATCTCCAACTCCAGCCAGGCACCCCGGGACGGGATCACCTTGGCGGAGAAGATGTCCTTGTCGGACGTCTTGTCGATGCTGGAATCGAAGTAGACACCCGGCGAACGAACCAGCTGCGACACCACGACACGCTCGGTGCCGTTGATGACGAAGGTGCCCTTGTTCGTCATGAGCGGGAAGTCGCCCATGAAGACCGTCTGGGACTTGATCTCGCCGGTCTCGTTGTTGGTGAACTCAGCGGTGACGAAGAGCGGGGCCGCGTACGTGAAGTCGCGCTCCTTGCACTCGTCGATGGAGTTCTTCGGCGGCTCGAAGCGGTGGTCGCGGAAGGTCAGCGACATCGACCCGCTGAAGTCCTCGATCGGGGAGATCTCCTCGAAGATCTCCTCGAGCCCGGACTTGGTGGGGACGTCCTGACCGTTCTCCAGAGCCTCCTCGACCCGACTCTGCCAGGCCGTGTTGCCGAGCAGCCAGTCGAAGCTCTCGGTCTGCAGCGCGAGCAGGTTGGGAACCTCGAGAGGCTCCTTGATCTTTGCAAAAGAGATGCGCAGCGGGGCGGTGCTGGCGGCGTTGTTCGTATTCGCGGTCGAGGCGTTGCGCGAGGCGGCCAAGAGGGGGTCCTTCCGAGGGCTCGGACTCACTACGCGCGTACCGGCCCCTCTCCCGTACACGGAGACAAGCTGCGCCGATCCGGCCGAAAGGCCTGGTCAGGCGTGGTCTTGTCTCGATGCTCGAGTGAGGGCGAACCCCTGGTGACGGGCAGGGGACAGCTAACAGGCAGCGCAAAGGGTCAGTGTAGCCACTTGGCACACTGATGTCCAGTCCGGGTCCTGGAACCCGTGTTCACCCTCGTTGTTCCACTCCTGCGACAAGGCGCTGCCCTCAACGCACGTTGATACTGCCCTCTTCGTCGTCGATCCATACCTCGGATTCGGATCCTTGTGACGACGCGTCCTGAGAATTGCGCGCTGCGTGCGGTTCGTCAAGGCCCCCCTGCCCGATCCGGGGCCGCCCGGAGACACGACGAAGATCACCATACCTCCCGCCACAGAGGGTGCAAGGCAACCGTGACCGGACCCCGGATACGCCGAAGAGCGACCACCCGGATGGATGATCGCTCCTCGGCGCTTACGCGTTACACGTCCCGGGGGACGTGTCGTGGATCCTGGCGGATCCGGAAGGTCTTACTTGACCTCGACGGAGGCGCCGGCGCCCTTGAGGGACTCGGCGGCCTTCTCGGCGGCGTCCTTGGCGACCTTCTCGAGAACGGGCTTCGGGGCGCCGTCCACGAGGTCCTTGGCCTCCTTCAGGCCGAGGGAGGTCAGCTCACGCACGACCTTGATGACCTGGATCTTCTTGTCGCCGGCACCGGTGAGGATGACGTCGAACTCGTCCTGCTCCTCAACGGCCTCGGCGGCGGCGCCGCCACCCTGGCCGGCAACGACGACCGGCGCGGCAGCGGCGGCGGTGACGTCGAACTTCTCCTCGAACGCCTTCACGAACTCGGAGAGCTCGATGAGGGTCATCTCCTCGAACTGCGCGAGCAGGTCTTCCTGGCTGAGCTTCGCCATGATTGGCGGTCCTTCCACTAAATCGGCAGGTGCCGGATGTACATGTGAGGCGGGCGTACGTCTGGCCCGCTACGGTCGCCGCGTTCAGGCAGCGGCGGCCGGAATGCGAGCCGAGTTACTCGGCACCGCCCTGCTCGTCCTGCTTGGCACGGAGCGCGTCCACGGTGCGGACGAGCTTCGACGGCAGCGCCTGGAAGACAGAGGCAGCCTGGGACTGCTTGCCCTTCATGGCACCGGCCAGCTTGGAGAGCAGAACCTCGCGGGACTCGAGGTCCGCAAGCTTCTTGATCTCATCGGCGGACATCGCCTTGCCGTCAAGGACGCCGCCCTTGATGACGAGGCTGGGGTTGTCCTTGGCGAAGTCACGGAGACCCTTCGCCGCCTCGACCGGGTCACCGGTCACGAAGGCGACGGCCGACGAACCCGTGAAGAGGTCGTCCAGCGTCGTGATCCCGGCCTCGTTGGCCGCAATCTTGGTCAGCGTGTTCTTCGCCACACGGTACTGAGCGTTCTCACCGAGTGAACGACGCAGCTTCTGGAGCTGCGCGACGGTGAGACCGGTGTACGCGGTAACGACAGCAGCGTTGGAGTTGCGGAACTTGTCCCGCATCTCCACGACGGCATCGACCTTGTCAGGCCTCGCCATGAGCCTCGGCCTCCTTCCGGGTGATTCGGACCGCGCGGACCCGAAGGAGGACTGGGGAAAACGAAACGCCCCGGCGCAGAGGCACGGGGCGCTGCTCGACCGGTGGCACGCACGCACAAGGCGGCGGACTCCGGGAGCTTCTCCTGTGTCACCTGCGCGGGTCGTCCGCTGTTCAGCGGATCCTTCGGCCACCGCGCCCTCGTGCGAGCGCGCGGTAACGACCAGCGGTCTTTGGCTTCTGTAGGAGCGTACGGGAACGGATCGCCGACAGGCAAATCCGCCCGTACGGCGGATCAGCTCGCGTCGACGAGGTCCTCGAAGTCCCCGGTGTCGGACCGCGGGGGCCGCTGAGCCCGGACCGGGACGCCGTAGTCGGCGTAGTGCGCGGTCTGGGTCATCGTGCCCGTGGTGGTCCGCGCCTTCTCCACCTTCTTGACCAGCAGGTTCCGGTCGTCGATCCAGATGTCGACGGTCTCGGTGGTGACGCCCGCCGCGGTGAGCTGCTCCTTCAGGCCGGCGTCGGTGACGTCGGCGGCCGCCACGCTGCCGGTGTAGTGCGTGGCGGGCCGGCCGCGCACGGTCTCCTCACCGACCGTGCGGACGTCGCCGGAGGAGAGCAGGAGCCGCACGGACTGGTGGGGCGTGGTGCTGCGCATCTGGTCTCCGAGGTGGGCGCCGGAGCCGCCGGTGAGGGCTTCGAGGTCCTCGTACGCGTACCGGATCCAGCGCTTGCCGCCGGCCTGCTCGGCGAACGTCTCGCCCATGCGCGCGTAGTAGGCGTCGGGCAGGTAGCGGGCCTCCATCGAGGTGCTGCCGAGCCGGCGCATGGTGTCGGCGATCGTGCCGCCGGTGTACGTGATGGTCAGGGTGCCGGTGATGCCGTCGCTCCAGCCGAGGGTGCCGTCGGCCGTCATGGACAGCAGTGAGCCCATGGTGGTCGTGGACTCGACCCGGGCGGACTCGGCCTGCTCGGTGGCGCGTTCGGCGGAGCGCAGGGCCGCCAGGGACCGGCCGTGGGCGGCGCGGTCGTCCTTGCCGGGGCCGTCCGGGGATTCCACGGAGGCGCAGGCGACCATCCCGGTCAGCGCGGTCGCCACCACGAGCCCCAGTCCCACACGGCGCACGGTCGTGCCCTGCATACGTCCCCCGATCGCATCCGGTTCCCGCACGTTAACCCAGGCCACCGGCGTACGTACCGGAAAGGGGAACGGGCCCCGCACCTGTGAGAGGTGCGGGGCCCGTGACCGGTTGGGTGAGCCTCAGGCTCAGACCGCCGCCGGGTCCTCCTCGACGAGGAGGTTGCGGGTGCGGTTGGAGTCGACCGGAATGCCGGGGCCCATCGTGGTGCTGATGGCGGCCTTCTTGATGTAGCGACCCTTGGCGGCGGACGGCTTCAGACGGAGGATCTCTTCCAGGGCCGCGCCGTAGTTCTCCACCAGCTTGGTGTCGTCGAACGACGTCTTGCCGATGATGAAGTGCAGGTTCGCGTGCTTGTCGACACGGAACTCGATCTTGCCGCCCTTGATCTCGGTGACGGCCTTGGTGACGTCGGGGGTCACGGTGCCGGTCTTCGGGTTCGGCATCAGACCACGCGGACCGAGCACGCGGCCGAGGCGGCCGACCTTGCCCATGAGGTCCGGGGTGGCGACGACGGCGTCGAAGTCCAGACGGCCCTTCGACACCTCGTCGATCAGCTCGTCGGCGCCGACGATGTCGGCGCCCGCGGCACGCGCGGCCTCGGCACGGTCACCGGTCGCGAAGACCAGGACCCGGGCGGTCTTGCCGGTGCCGTGCGGGAGGTTCACGGTGCCACGGACCATCTGGTCGGCCTTGCGCGGGTCGACACCCAGGCGGAAGGCGACCTCGACGGTGCCGTCGAACTTGGTCGTGGAGGTCTCCTTGGCGAGACGGACGGCCTCGAGCGGGGCGTAGAGCTTCTCCCGGTCGACCTTGGCGTCCGCAGCGCGAAGGGACTTGCTGCGCTTGCTCACTACTGCTCCTGTGGATTCTTAGGAGTCGTGGTCCGGGCCGAGCAGGCCCTGCCACTTCTGCTGATGGGGTTGGGGCTCAGCCCTCGACCGTGACGCCCATGGAACGGGCGGTGCCGGCGATGATCTTCTCGGCGGCGTCCAGGTCGTTGGCGTTGAGGTCGGGCATCTTCGTGGTGGCGATCTCGCGGACCTGGTCGCGCGTGATCTTCGCGACCTTGGTCTTGTGCGGCTCGCCGGAGCCCTTCTCGATGCCCGCGGCCTTCAGGATCATCTTGGCGGCCGGCGGGGTCTTGGTGATGAAGGTGAAGGAGCGGTCCTCGTAGACCGTGATCTCCACCGGGATGACCCAGCCACGCTGCGACTCGGTCGCGGCGTTGTAGGCCTTGCAGAACTCCATGATGTTGACGCCGTGCTGACCCAGCGCGGGGCCGACCGGCGGGGCCGGGTTGGCGGCACCGGCCTGGATCTGGAGCTTGATGAGCCCCGTGACCTTCTTCTTCTTGGGAGGCATAGCTCTCCGGGTCCTTTCGATTCGGGTCCTGCCCACTCCCGGGGACCACCCGGATGCAGGCATACCGCACAACGATAACGGGTATAGATGCGCGGCCAAAAACCGCGCAGGTCAGACGGACGCCGGAGCGATCGCCTGACCTGCGCGGAAGCGGTGAGTCCGGAAGGAAACCAGTTCTTCTGGTTAGTTCTTCTGGATCTGGTCGAAGGAGAGCTCGACCGGCGTCTCGCGGCCGAAGATCTCGACGAGGCCCTTGACCTTCTTCGAGTCCGGGTTGATCTCGTTGATGGTCGCCTGCAGCGTGGCGAACGGGCCGTCGGTGACGGTGACCGAGTCGCCGACCTCGAAGTCCAGCACCTGGACCTCGACCTTGCGCTGCGGAGCCGGCTTGCCCTCGGCCTCGGCGGCCTCGCGGGCGGCCTTCTCCTCGGCCTCCGGGGCGAGCATCTTGACGATCTCGTCCAGGGTCAGCGGGTACGGGTCGTAGGCGTTGCCCACGAAACCGGTGACACCGGGGGTGTTGCGGACGACGCCCCAGGACTCGTTCGTCAGGTCCATGCGGACGAGGACGTAACCCGGGAGCTTGTTCTGCTTGATCGTCTTGCGGTCGCCGTTCTTGATCTGGACGACCTCTTCCTGCGGCACCTCGGCCTGGAAGATGTAGTCCTCGACGTTCAGCGAGACGGCGCGCTGCTCCAGGTTGGTCTTCACGCGGTTCTCGTAGCCGGCGTAGGTGTGGATGACGTACCACTCGCCGGGCAGGACCCGCAGTTCCTCGCGGAGCTTCTCGATCGGGTCGCGGTCGTCCTCGGGCTCTTCCTCGGACTCGTCCGCGGCCTCTTCACCGGGCTCGGTCTCCGCCTCGGCGGCGTCGTCCGCGACGGCGTCGGCAGCCTCGACCTCGGCAGAGGCCTCGGTGTCCTCGCTGTCCGCGCCCTCGACGGTGTCGAGCTCGTCCTCGACGGACTCGACCGGCTCGATGGCGTCGTTCACGTTCGGGTCAGACACGGTGGCTGCTTCTTCCTGGATACATGGGGGTGGAACATGCGAAAGGAGCGCCGGGTACCTCGGCGCTCTTCGCTGGCTGCTCAGCCGAACACGTACTTGGCGGCGTTGCTGAGCCCATAGTCAATCACGGTGACCAGGCCGATCATGATGACCACGAAGATGATCACCACGGTGGTGTACGTCGTCAGCTGGTTGCGGGTAGGCCAGACGACCTTGCGCAGTTCCGCGACGATCTGGCGATAGAAGAGGGCAAGGCGCTTCAGCGGGCCCTTCTTGCCGCGCTTGCCGCCCTTGCGGCCCTTCTTCGACTCCGGCGCCTCGTCCTGGGCATCAGGCATGTCGATGGAGCCCACGGCGTCCGTCACTCGTCCTCACCTGATTCCGGGTCGTGGCCGTGCCGCGCCCGGTCTGAGCCGCACGGCGGTGCATTGCTGTACGTACATGCGCTGCGCACACATCCTGGCGAAGGTGTGTGTAGCAGGGCCGGAGGGACTTGAACCCCCAACCGCTGGTTTTGGAGACCAGTGCTCTACCAATTGAGCTACGACCCTTTGTGTGTCCCCCAACGTACCGCATCCGTCCGGATGCGTGGTGTGCACCGAGCGGGCGCGGCCTGCGAGAGGCCAACGAGGTGAGAGTGTACGTGGTCTGCGGCCGGTCGTCGAACAGAAAGGGCCGCGGACAGCGCTCGTTGGCGGAAGATCGCCTGCGGAAAGGGCGCCGACCGCCGGGTTCCCGGCTGAAGATCGCCCTGGCGGTGCGGGGGATCCGTACTGTTGTCCGGGGGTTTGCCCGGCGTTGTTCAGTCTGTGAAACCCCCGTGCCGCGCAGGTTTCCGGTCTGAAACGATGGGGCCCATGAGCGCTGCAACCCCTCCCACCGAGCGCCGGGTCTCCGCCCGAGTCGGCGCGATCTCCGAGTCCGCCACCCTCGCCGTGGACGCCAAGGCCAAGGCCCTCAAGGCCGCCGGGCGGCCGGTGATCGGCTTCGGCGCCGGTGAGCCCGACTTCCCGACCCCGGACTACATCGTCGAGGTCGCGATCGAGGCCTGCAAGAACCCGAAGTTCCACCGCTACACGCCCGCCGGCGGCCTGCCCGAGCTGAAGGCCGCGATCGCCGCGAAGACGCTGCGCGACTCGGGCTACGAGGTCGACGTGTCGCAGATCCTCGTCACCAACGGTGGCAAGCAGGCCATCTACGAGGCCTTCGCCGCGATCCTCGACCCGGGCGACGAGGTCATCGTGCCCGCGCCGTACTGGACGACGTACCCGGAGTCGATCCGGCTGGCCGGGGGTGTCCCGGTGGAGGTCGTCGCGGACGAGACGACCGGCTACCGGGTGACCGTCGAGCAGCTGGAGGCGGCCCGGACGGAGAAGACGAAGGTCGTCCTCTTCGTCTCGCCGTCGAACCCGACCGGCGCGGTCTACAGCGAGCAGGAGACCGAGGCGATCGGCCACTGGGCCGTCGAGCACGGCCTGTGGGTGATGACCGACGAGATCTACGAGCACCTGGTCTACGGCGACGCCTCCGCGGTGTCGCTGCCGGCGGTGCTGCCCGAGCTGCGCGACAAGTGCGTCGTGGTCAACGGTGTCGCGAAGACGTACGCGATGACCGGCTGGCGTGTGGGGTGGATCATCGGCCCTAAGGACGTCGTGAAGGCCGCGACCAACCTGCAGTCGCACGCCACGTCCAACGTGTCCAACGTCGCCCAGGCCGCCGCGCTGGCCGCCGTCTCCGGCGGCCTGGACGCCGTCGCGACGATGCGCGAGGCGTTCGACCGGCGCCGCAAGACCATCGTGCGGATGCTGAACGAGATCGACGGCGTGGTGTGCCCGGAGCCGGAGGGCGCGTTCTACGCGTACCCGTCGGTGAAGGCCCTGGTCGGCAAGGAGATCCGGGGCAGGCGGCCCCAGGACACGGTCGAGCTGGCCGCGCTGATCCTGGAGGAGGCCGAGGTCGCGGTCGTACCGGGTGAGGCGTTCGGTACGCCGGGGTACCTGCGACTGTCGTACGCGCTGGGTGACGAGGATCTCGTCGAGGGCGTGAGCCGGATCCAGAAGCTGCTGGCGGAGGCGCGGGACTGACGTCCGCCGCACCGGCCTCCGGCCTGGGGCACATACCGAATTCGGTATGTGCCCCATTTGTTTGTGCGCGAGCAAGACCACGAATTGTTTGTGCGAGCAAGACCACGAAAGGGGAAACAGCTACCGGGACGGCCGAGACGTACGGCAGGATCCTGGAATGGAGCGTGTACGTGATGTCTCTGAACTGCCGAAAGCCCACCTGCACCTGCACTTCACCGGGTCGATGCGGCCCACGACCGTGCTGGAACTGGCCGACAAGCACGGGGTGAGCCTGCCCGACGCCCTGACCGAGGCGCTGGTCGGCGGTGAGCCGCCGAGACTGCGGGCGACGGACGAGCGGGGCTGGTTCCGCTTTCAGCGGCTGTACGACGCGGCGCGCTCGTGTCTGCGGGAGCCGGAGGACATCCAGCGGCTGGTGCGGGAGGCCGCGGAGGAGGATCTGCGGGACGGGTCGGGGTGGCTGGAGATCCAGGTCGACCCGACGTCGTACGCGCCGCGGCTGGGCGGGCTGATTCCGGCGCTGGAGGTCATCCTCGACGCGGTGGAGACAACGTCGCGGGAGACCGGGCTCGAGATGCGGGTGCTGGTCGCGGCGAACCGGATGAAGCATCCGCTGGACGCGCGGACGCTGGCCCGGCTGGCGGTGCGGTACGCGGACCGGGGGGTCGTCGGGTTCGGGTTGTCGAACGACGAGCGGCGGGGCATGGCGCGGGACTTCGACCGGGCGTTCGGGATCGCGCGGGAGGCCGGGCTGCTGTCGACGCCGCACGGGGGTGAGCTGGCGGGGCCGTCGTCGGTGCGGGACTGTCTGGACGACCTGGGGGCGCACCGGGTCGGGCACGGCGTGCGGGCGGCGGAGGATCCCCGGCTGCTGCAGCGGCTGGCGGACCGGCAGGTGACGTGTGAGGTGTGCCCGGCGTCGAACGTGGCGTTGGGGGTGTACGAGAAGCCGGAGGACGTGCCGCTGCGGACGCTGTTCGAGGCGGGGGTGCCGCTGGCGCTGGGCGCGGACGACCCGTTGCTGTTCGGGTCGCGCCTCGCCGCGCAGTACGAGATCGCGCGGCGGCATCACGGCTTCACGGACGCGGAGCTGGCGGAGGTGGCCCGGCAGTCGGTACGGGGGTCGGCGGCGCCGGAGGGCGTGAAGACGAAGCTGCTGGCCGGGGTGGACGACTGGTTGGCGTCGTAGCGCGTTCTCGCCGGCCGGGTGGTGATCGGGCCGCGCCGGGGCATCCGTCCTCGGAACGGCGCGATGGGGTCGGACACCGACCGCCGTCCGTCGACGCGCCGACCGCGGCGGGCGGGCACGCCCGAGACACGTCCCCTTGCGTCGTCCGGCGGCTGCGGGCGTGTCAGCGCCGAACTGCGAGGGCTGGCGCCGGCCGCGTGGCCGCGGCGCCCGTACCGCCCGGCTGCCGCTGCCCACAGCTGCGGGCGATCGTGCCGCTGAGGGCGATGAAGTCCCCCTGCTCGAGCGAAGCCGAGAGCTTGGGGGCGTGGGCGCAGCGGCACCTCACCGCGCCGAGTCGCGCACCCACCCGGCCTCAGCGGCCGAGGCAGGGTGCCTACAGGCTGACCCCGACCGTCACCGGCTCGTTCACCAGTGTGATCCCGAAGGCCTCGCGGACGCCGGTGACGACCTCGCGGGCCAGGGCGAGGAGGTCCTCCGTGGTCGCCCTGCCCCGGTTGGTCAGCGCCAGGGTGTGTTTCGTGGAGATGCGCGCAGGGCCGTCGCCGTAGCCCTTCGTGAAGCCCGCCTTGTCGATCAGCCAGGCCGCGGAGGTCTTGGTGCGGCCCTCACCGGCCGGGTACGCGGGAGGCTCCACCCCGTCGCCGAACCGGTCACGCACGCGTGCGCGGAACGTCGCGAAGTCCGCGTCCGTGAGGATCGGGTTGGTGAAGAAGGACCCGGCCGACCAGGTGTCGTGGTCCTCGGGGTCCAGGACCATGCCCTTGCCGGCGCGCAGCTTGAGCACCGTGTCACGGGCCGAGGCGAGGGGGACGCGGTCGCCGGGTTCCACCCCGAGGGCCCGGGCCGTCTCGGCGTACCTGAGAGGCGCGGAGAGTCCCTCGGCGTCCTCCAGGACGAAACGGACGCGCAGGACCACGTAGCGCTCCGGGTCGGACTTGAAGCGGCTGTGACGGTAGGAGAAGGCGCAGTCCTCGTTGGTCAGCATGACCGTCTCGCGGGTGTGCCGGTCGTAGGCGACGACCTCCGTGATCGTCGAGGAGACCTCCTGGCCGTACGCCCCGACGTTCTGAATGGGGGTCGCGCCCGCCGAGCCGGGGATGCCGGCCAGGCACTCGATGCCCGCCAGGCCCGCTTCGGCCGTGCGGGCGACGGCGTCGGTCCACACCTCGCCGGCGGCCAGCTCCAGCTTCGTGCCGTCGAGGGAGAAGCCCCGGGTGGCGATGACGAGGGCGGTGCCCTCGAAGCCCTTGTCACCGATGACCAGGTTCGAGCCGCCGCCGATGAGCAGCAGCGGGGTGCCCGCCTCGTCGGCTTCGCGGACGACGGCGATCACCTCGTCGTCCGTCGTGGCGGTGACCAGCCGGGTCGCGGGGCCGCCCAGCCGGAAGGTGGTCAGCGGGGCGAGGGGGGCGTCGTGGAGTTCCTGCACGGGCTCAAGAGTACGAGACGGCACTGACGGCTCCGGGCACGTGTGTGTGCGGCCCCGTCCGCGGTGGACGGGGCCGCACGCGTGCGTGGTGGCGGTCAGGGCAGGCGGCGCAGCGCCTCGGACCAGGACAGCGGGAGGTCCTCGCTGCTCACCTGCCATGTGGTGAAGGTCGCGTCCCTCATCTGCGGGGCGAGACCACGGGAGGCGGGCCCGTGGGCGCCCGCGCGGACGAAGGCGTGGAGCGCGTCCTTCGACTCCCAGGCCGACAGCGTCCAGAAGGTCCGCCGCAGGGGCTTCGCCTTCAGGGTCGCTCCATAGGCGCCGGGGCTCCGGCATACCTGCCGCCAGACGGCGGGCGTACCGGCGAGGAACCTCAGCGTCCCCCACAGGGTGCGGGTCTCGAAGCGGGAGGCGAAGACGTGCACCTCGGTGTCGCGGGGCGGGGTGTTCGGGACGGTCCAGGGAAGGGTGGGCATGGCCGCTTCTCCTCGTTCGGGTCCTGCGGGGTCAGGGGGCGGCCGTCTCCAGTACCGGTGCCGGTTCGGCCGGGGTCTTCTGCGGCTCCGTGCGGCGGCGGGCCGGGATCAGCAGGGCCGATATGCCGGCCAGGGCCACCACCGCGGAGCCCGTCACGAGGGCCGGCCGCATGCCGTCGACGAAGGTCTGGCCGGTCTCGTAGCCGCCCTGAGCCGCGAAGATCGACCCCATGGCGGCGATGCCGAGCACTCCGCCCACCTCGCGCAGGGCGTTGTTCGCGCCGGAGGCGATGCCCTGCTCGTGGGGCCGGACGCTGGCCATCACCAGGTGCGCGGCGGGGGCGAAGAACAGGGCCATGCCGACGCCGCTGACGATCAGGGCGGGCAACTGGGCGGTGTAGGAGGCGTCCGCCGTGGCCACGACCGACATGTAGCCGAGGCCCAGGGCCTGCAGGAAGAGCCCTGTGGCGACGACCGGGCGGCCGCCGACGCGGTCGGCCAGGATGCCGGCGATCGGGGCGACGAGCATCGGCATGCCGGTCCAGGGCAGCATCCTGAGGCCCGCCTCGGTGGGCGAGTAGCCGAGGACGCCCTGCATGTACTGGCTGAGCAGGAAGATCGAGCCGAACATGCCGAAGAACATCAGCAGGCTCGCCGCGTTGATACCGGCGAAGGCGCGGGAGCGGAAGAGCCGCATGGGGAGCATGGGGTTCTTGGCACGCGTGCTGTAGAGGACGAACCCGACGAGCAGGGCGGAACCCGCGAACAGGCCCGTGAGGACCAGGCCGCCGGTCCAGCCGTCGGCGGGGCCGCGGACCAGGCCGTAGACGATGCCGAACAGGCCGCCGCTGGCGAGCAGGGTGCCGGGTACGTCGAGGGGCGCGCCGGTGCCGCGGGACTCGGCGAGACGGAGGCGGGCGAGGGGCAGCAGGGCCAGACCGAGCGGGACGTTCAGCCAGAAGATCCACTGCCAGGAGATGTGTTCGGTGAGGGTGCCGCCGACGAGCGGCCCGGAGGCGACGGCGAGTCCGTTGACGGCGCCCCAGATGCCGTAGGCCATGCCGCGCTTGGCGGCGGGCACGGCCGCGGTCAGCAGGGTGAGCGTCAGCGGCATCATCACCGCCGCCCCGGCGCCCTGGACCGCGCGGGCGGCGATGAGGGAGTCGATGCCGGGTGCCATGGCCGCCGCGGCGGAGGCGCCGGTGAAGACCGCGAGCCCGGCGATGAACAGCCGGCGGCGGCCGAAGCGGTCGCCGAGGGCCGCGCCGAGCATCAGCAGGACGGCGAAGGTGAGCGTGTAGGCGCTCACGGTCCACTCCAGGTCGTGCAGGCCCCCGCCCAGGTCCTCGCGGATGGAGGGCAGGGCCGTGGTCACGACGAGGTTGTCGAGAGCCGCCATGAATCCGGCGACGCTGGTGATGACGAGGGCCCAGGCGGCTCCCCCGCGGTGTGCGGTCCGCTGTGACATCGCTCCCCCAAGGAGTGTCTGCGTTGATTGATTAGTTATTGATTACTAACTTTCGCGGTCATGAAAAAGCGCGGATCTCCGCTCTTCCCCGTCAGCGACCTTCCCCGTCAGCACTCCTGCGGCCCTTGATCCGCGCCGAGGGATACATCCCTTCCCAGACGCGGTGCCCGACGGGGAATCCCATGGCCGTCAGGCAGTTGATGAGCATCCCGTACGCCATGAAGAGCGTCGTCTCGCCGGCGTCGGCCCCGAGCGGCAGATGGACGGTGTCCCACAGCCGCATCCAGCCGGCGCGCACCGACTCGCCGAACTCGTGGTCGCCCTCTTCCTCGGCGGCCTTCACGGCGACGTACATCTGCATCTGCATCAGGAGCCGCTCGGGCCGCTCCTCGATGACCTTGGTGTACGCGCTGCCCATGGCGTGCAGGGCCTCTTCGCCGTGGAGCCCCTCGGAGGCCTCCGCGAACGTGCGGATGGTGTCCTCCACGCAGCGCTCGGCCGCCGCCAGGAAGATCGCCCTCTTGCCCGGGAAGAGCCGGAAGAGATACGGCTGCGAGACACCGACCCGCCGGGCGATCGCCTCGGTCGAGGTGCCGTGGTAGCCACCACGGGCGAACTCGGTCGTCGCCGCCCGGATGACGCTCTCGCGTCGCTCTTCCGCACTCATCCTGGCCATGGAATCGAAGTTAGTACTCAATCACTAACTAAGTCAAGCGGTCCCGTGAACCTTGCAAGTAAGGGGCGCCTCGCAGTGGAGAGCGCCCCTTACCTCGCGTCGCAGTCTCAGGCCAGGCGTACGACCGCCCGCGACATGCCCAGCACCTTCTGCCCGGCGCTGGTCGCGGTCAGGTCCACGCGGACGGTGTTGTCGTCGAGCTTGACCGCGACCTTGCCGCTGACCTCGATCTCGGCACCCTTGTCGTCGTTGGGGACGACGACCGGCTTGGTGAAGCGGACGCCGTACTCGACGACCGCGCCCGGATCGCCCGCCCAGTCGGTGACCACGCGGATCGCCTCGGCCATGGTGAACATGCCGTGCGCGATGACGTCGGGCAGGCCGACCTCCTTGGCGAACTTCTCGTTCCAGTGGATCGGGTTGAAGTCGCCGGAGGCGCCCGCGTACTGGACGAGCGTCGCGCGGGTCACGGGGAAGGTCTGCGCGGGCAGTTCGGTGCCGACCTCGATGTCGGTGTAGGAGATCTTCGCCGTCATGGGATCGCTCACGCCTCCTCGGCCGCGCGGGCCACGAGCTTGGTCCAGGCGGTCACGACGTGCTCGCCGGCCTCGTCGTGGACCTCGCCGCGGATGTCCAGGATGTCGTTGCCCGCGAGGAATTTGATCGCCTCGATGGTCGAGGTAACGGTGAGCCGGTCACCGGCGCGGACCGGTCGGCGGTAGGCGAACTTCTGGTCGCCGTGCACCACGCGGCTGTAGTCCAGGCCGAGCTGCGGGTCCTGGACGACCTGGCCGGCCGCCTTGAAGGTGATCGAGAAGACGAAGGTCGGCGGGGCGATCACGTCGGGGTGGCCGAGTGCCTTGGCGGCCTCCGCGTCCGTGTACACCGGGTTGGCGTCCCCGACCGCCTCGGCGAACTCACGGATCTTCTCCCGGCCCACCTCGTATGGCTCGGTGGGCGGGTACGTCCGCCCCACGAAGGACTGGTCGAGTGCCATGGCCCGGCACCTCCTGGTTGCGCTGCTGAACGGTACGGGTCTTTCAACGACACGAGGCCGCCCCCGATCACTCGGGAACGGCCTCGTGTACGAGCCTGTTTTTATCGCGTTTCGCGGTGCGCGGTGTGCGCGTTGCAACGCGGGCAGTGCTTCTTCATCTCAAGACGGTCCGGGTTGTTACGCCGGTTCTTCTTGGTGATGTAGTTCCGCTCCTTGCACTCCACGCAGGCCAGCGTGATCTTCGGGCGGACGTCGGTGGCAGCCACGTGAGTGCTCCTTGACGAACGGATTGATGGTATTAACGCAGGAAAGAGTAGCCGACTGAAGGACCGACCCCGCAATCGGCTACTAAGAGTAGCGGTGACCGGACTTGAACCGGTGACACAGCGATTATGAGCCGCTTGCTCTACCGACTGAGCTACACCGCTGTGATGCGATCGGGCCCCGCCTCGCGGCGGGAACCTCTCACACCAGAGCCCCAAAACGGAATCGAACCGTTGACCTTCTCCTTACCATGGAGACGCTCTGCCGACTGAGCTATTGGGGCGAGCGATGAAGACATTACACGGTCGCCCGCCGTTCGCCCAAATCCGTTTCGCGGCTCCCGCCCCCGGTGCCCGGACCGTCCTCCCGGCGGCCTGGCGAGCGTCCTCCGGGCGGCCTCGCGAGCGTCCTCCCTTGCCGAGCGGCAGACCACATCAGTACGACTATTGCGCTCCTCCCCGACACGGACGGGAGGCCGTCCTAGGCTCGTCTCACTCTGCGTGATCACGCGTCCTCCCGCGCGCAGCCCGAGCCCCTGGAGTGCGATGCCCGACAGCCGGCCGCAGCCACCACCGCCCTCGTCGTCCTCACCGGGTCCGGCCGGCCCGTCGTCGCTGCTGCTGTGCGGGGCGCGGCTCACCGACGGCCGGACCGTGGACGTACGGCTGGGCGGCGGGCGCATCGAGGCGGTCGGTACGGCCGGCAGCCTGACGACGGTCGGCACGCGCGCGTGCGGAGCGCGGGTGGACCTCAGCGGCTATCTGCTCCTGCCGGCCCCGGCCGAGCCGCACGCCCACGCCGACACGGCCCTTTCGGCCGGCACCGAGGGCCCGGTCTCGTACGAGCCCCAGGACGTCCAGCGCCGGGCGACCGAGGCCGCACTGCTCCAGCTCGGGCACGGGGCCACTGCGGTGCGGGCGCACGTGCGCGTGGGGGACGTCCAGGGGCTGGGCGCGCTGGCGGCGGTGCTGCAGGCGCGGCGGGCGCTGCGGGGGCTGGCGGAGCTGACGACGGTGGCGATGCCCCGGGTGCTGACCGGGGTGGCCGGGGCGGACGGGCTGGCTGTGCTGCGGGACGCGGTCAAGATGGGCGCCTCGGTGGTGGGCGGCCGGCCCGATCTCGACCCGGATCCGACGGGATACGTGGAGGCGGTCCTGGAGGTCGCCGCCGAGCACGGCTGTCCCGTCGACCTGCACACGGACGCCGGGGATCCGGCGCGGCTGGCCCGGCTCGCGGCGATGGCGGGCGGGCTTCGCCCCGGCGTGACCCTCAGCCCGTGCGGGGACCTCGGCCGGCTGCCCTCCGAGGTGGCCTCGCGGACGGCTGACCAGCTCGCGGCGGCGGGGGTGGCGGTGGTCTGCCTGCCGCAGGGCGGCTGCGGTGGCGTCGACCGGCGGGGCGCGGCCCCGGTGCGGCTGCTGCGCACGGCCGGAGTGCGGGTCGCCGCCGGGAGCGGGGCGCTGCGGGACGTGTCCAACCCCGTGGGGCGCGGCGACCCGCTGGAAGCGGCCTACCTGCTGGCCTCGCGCTACGGCCTGTCACCCGAGGCGGCCTACGACACGGTGAGCTCCTCGGCGCGGGCGGTGCTGGGGCAGCCGGAGGTGCGCGTGGAGGCGGGTTTCCCGGCCGAGCTGCTCGCGGTGCGCGGGGACGGGCTGGCGGGGGCGCTCTCGCTGGCGTACAGCCGGGTGGTTGTGCACCGGGGGCGCGTGGTGGCGCGGACCAGCGCGGTGCGGGAGTACTGCAGTTCGGCGGCCTCGGTGGAGCTGGGGCTGCCGCGGCAGGGGCGGGGCGGGGTGTCGTAGGGCCGGAGGCGGGGCGTGGCTCAAGTCGTGCCGCGGAGGGGGCCGTCCGGGCGTACGGTCGAAGGCATGCGCGCGGACGGGGCTGTCCGGGCGTACGGTCGAAGGCATGCGCATTGTCATCGCTGGTGGTCATGGTCAGATCGCGGTGCGGCTGGAGCGCCTGCTCGCCGCGCGCGGGGACGAGGTAGCGGGGATCATCCGCAAGGCCGAGCAGGCCGACGATCTGCGGCAGGCCGGTGCCGAACCGGTCGTGCTCGACCTGGAGTCGGCGTCCGTGGACGAGGTCGCGGAGCGGCTGCGGGGCGCCGACGCGGCGGTCTTCGCGGCGGGCGCGGGCCCGGGCAGCGGGGCGGCCCGCAAGGGCACGGTGGACAAGGCAGCGGCGATCCTCTTCGCGGACGCCGCCGTGGCGGCGGGCGTGCGGCGCTTCCTGATCGTGTCCTCCATGGGCGCCGACCCGGAGCACCGGGGCGACGAGATCTTCGACGTCTATCTGCGCGCCAAGGGCGAGGCTGACGCGTACGTGCGCTCCCTGTACGCCCTGGACTGGACGATCCTGCGCCCCGGCCAGCTCACCGACGACGCCGGCACCGGCCTCGTACGCCTGGAGGCGCACACGGGACGCGGCCCGATTCCGCGCGACGACGTGGCCGCCGTCCTGGCGGAGCTGGTGGACACCCCCGCGACCGCCGGGCTGACACTGGAACTGATCAGCGGCCCGGCGCCGGTGTCAGTGGCGGTGAAGTCGGTGGCGGGGAACTGAGGTTCACCCCCCGGCCCCGGCTCACGCGGCGGCGCAGCGCCTAGAACAAGGGCAGTTGGCCCGGGAAGTCCGGCACCGTGTAGCCGTCCAGGGACGGTTGCTCCGGGCCAGGGCGGGCCTGGCGGCGGGAGCCCGGGCACGAGGTGAGTTCGCCGTGCTCGCGGGCGCCGGGCGGGTCGTGGCGCGCGTACCGCCCGGCGACGACGGCGATGTCGCGGCGGCACTCGGGGCAGTTTCTGCGGCGGGAGGACATGGGGCCAGTGTGCCGCGCGGGCGGCCCGGGCCCTCGCCGCAGGTTCCGCACGGCTCGCTCAGCCGGTCGCCGCTCCGAACCACCGCGGCAGTCGGTCGAGCAGTTCCCGCTGGCTGTCGCCGGCCCACGCCACATGGCCGTCCGGGCGCAGCAGTACCGCGGGGGCGTCCAGTTCCTCACTGACGTCGGCGACGTGGTCGACCCGGTCGGCCCAACCCGCCACCGACAGGTGACCGCCGGTCTGGTCGAACAGGAGCCCGCGGCCGGCGCGCATCAGCTCGTAGAGGCGTCCCCGCTTCAGCCGTACGTCCCGCAGCCGCCGGCCGAGAAGCTCGTGGCCCTCGCCGAAGTCGTAGCGGACGGAGATCGCGGTGATCTTCTCGATGAGGTACCGGTTCACCTCCTCGAAGTCCATCAGTTCCGCCACCAGCCGGCGCACGGCCTGGGGCCCCGGTTCGGGCGCCAGCAGCTGCATCTGCGCACGGGTGTTGTCCAGCACGGCGGCGGCCACCGGACGGCGTTCGGCGTGGTAGCTGTCCAGCAGCCCCGCCGGGGCCCAGCCGCGCACTTCGGCGGCCAGTTTCCAGCCGAGGTTGAAGGCGTCCTGCAGACCGAGGTTGAGCCCCTGCCCGCCGGTCGGCGGGTGGATGTGCGCGGCGTCGCCGGCCAGCAGGACCCGGCCGGAGCGGTAGCGCTCGGCCAGTCGCGTGGCGTCGCCGAAGCGGGAGAGCCAACGCGGTGAGTGCACACCGAAGTCGGTGCCGGCGTACTTCCGCAGCTGCTGCTTGAACTCCTCGAAGGCCGGCGGGGCCGTGCGGTCCTCGGCCACGCCCTCGGCGGGCACGATGACGCGGTACGCCCCGTTCCCCGTGGGCATGGTGCCGAACCGGAAGTGCGTCTTGCGGACCTCGGTCACGACGGCCGTCAGTTCCTCCGGCGACGCGGTCAGCTCCATCTCGCCGAGCAGCGTCTCGGTCCTGCTGGGCTCACCGGGGAAGCCGACGCCGAGCAGCTTGCGCACCGTGCTGCGGCCACCGTCGCAGCCAACGAGGTAGCGCGAGCGCAGCCGCGTGCCGTCGGACAGTTCGGCGCTCACGCCGTCCTCGTCCTGGCGCAGCCCGGCCAGCTCGCAGCCGCGCCGGATCTCGGCACCCGCGTCGGCGGCGTGCTCGGTCAGCAGACGCTCGGTGACCGTCTGCGGGATGCCGAGGACATACGAGTGGGCGGTGTCCATCCGGTCGGGCCACGGCTTCATCATGGCGGCGAAGAACCCGCCGCTCTCGTACTTCGTGCCGAGCGGAAGGAACCGCTCCAGCAGACCGCGCTGGTCCAGCACCTCGATGCTGCGCACATGCAGGCCGAGCGCACGGGTCTGCCCGGTCGGCTCCGCCAGCCTCTCCAGCACGACGACGTTCAAGCCCTGCAGCCGCAGCTCCCCGGCCAGCATCATTCCGGTCGGACCACCGCCGACGATGATCACATCAAACAAGGCAACCCCCATTTTTTCGCCCGCTTCGGGCTCCGGCCGAGGATTCTGCGGCACGACAGTGGCCTTGCCGCAAGGCCCCCCATGCGCTATAAGTTGAGAGTGGCGAGGAGTAGGTGACTCCTTGCCTTTCGTTTTGCTTTCCTCCTGTCATGTCGGCCACCTGTGTGTCTTTCGGGTGGCGCGGTGCCGCCGCTGCTACACCTGCTCCTGCTCCGCGGACGCGACCGAAGACGAGTTCGTTCGGCTTTCGAGCCCTCGAGCCCTCGAGCGACATTGCGGAAGAGGATTGAGAGCGCCCATGACCGAGATGGTCCACTCGCCTCACGAAATCCACGTAGGCCCTGGCAAGTCGCACGCGAGTAGCCGCACTTCTTCCCGCCGTACGAGACCAGAGCACCCCGGCACGGCAGTGCGACGCGCTCCGATCCCTCTCGGGCTGGCCGTTCTGCCGCGCTGCCGGCTTTCGGCACGCCGGCATGGCACCCGACGGCCGGACGTGCCAGACGATGCGGGGCGGCTCCAAGGAGGACCAGGCACAGCGAGGTCTGGTGCGAAGCTCGTGCATGAGCCTCGCCTCCCGCCGAGAGCGGCTCACACCGACCCTGCACTCTAGTGATCTTCGTCATGCTGCGGTGTCCACATGACTGAGCCCCGCGTCGAGCCTCGTCTCGTTGCCGGGCGGAGCCGACCACGACGTGTCCGTGTGTTCCCGTCGTACGCCACTTCCCAGGAGGACGGAGACGACCCATCACCCAGCCGGCCAACCAGCGACAAGATCGCAACGCGCTGGAACGGGCACAGCTGAACGACGTGGACCACCGCCCACGCTCCGTCCACGCAGCCCGAGAAGGGCAGCCGAACACGGGCGCCGTGGGGCTGATCTCGCGACGGCATGACGAAGGGCCCGTGACCTGCGAAATCGCAGGTCACGGGCCCTTCGTTTCCCGTGTGGCGGCGCCAGGATTCGAACCTGGGAAGGCTGAGCCGGCAGATTTACAGCGGGCCGGGTTCGGGGGCTTTGAGCTGCGGTTTCCTTCTCTGGGGCCGCTCTCGGGGGACACATGGGGGATCAAGGGCGCTCAGGCTGCGTCTCTCGCCTTTGAACCGGCACCTCGACCGGCGAGGCCGCGTCGCCGTGCGCACCCTCGCCGGGAAGGACCAACAACGGATCGTCTGGCATGACGAGCTTGTCCACCGGCCGTTGGGCAAGCCACCCCGAGCGCCTGTGTGCCGGCGCCTCAGTTCGCACGTGCCGGAAGCCGAGACGCTCGTAGTAGGTGTGCAACTCCGTGTTGGTACGCCACGTATCGATGCGCACCCAGGTGCGCCCCTCCAGCGCTGCGAGGCGGCACATCCAATCAACCACCCGTGTGCCGAGGTGCCGCCCGGATGCTTCGCGAGCGACGATCAGCTTGTAGAGGTACAGGGCCGACTCCGGGCGGTCGGTGTCCGTCCAAAAGTCACGGTCCACGGGCCCACGACTGACCGTCGCGAGCACCTCGTCACGCTCGTCGACCACGACCCATGCGCGCCCCTCGTCTATGCTGGCGCGCCATTTCGTGATGGCCTTTTCGCCGGTCTCAGGGTCGCTCCACTGGTCCGTGCCTTTGGTGCGTAGCCACTCCTCTGCCTCTGTCCGGAGAGCCAAGAGGGCGGGTACGTCCTCCGCCGCCGCAGGGCGGAGGTACTCAGTCCGTGCTGACTTCATAGAGGATCTTGTGCCTGTCTCCGGGGAGGATGGTGACCATGCAGCGTAGGGGGCGATCGTCCGCGTCGTAGCCCGTTCGGGTGTGTTCTGCGACTGGAGTAGCTGCGGGAAGGCCAAGTTGCTCTGCTTCCTGGTGAGTCGGCATACGGACTGAGATTTCGTCCACGTACTTGGCCTGCACGAGTCCCACAGAGGCGAGAATGCCGCCGGGTGCGGAGACGTCTCGGGGCTCCATCAGGGGCGTACCGACCACGAGTTCCTGAGGAAAGTACGAATCGGCGAGGGCGTAGGGCCGGTTGTCTATGTACCGGACACGCTTGCGGGCAACGGCAAGGCCGTCGTCCGGGAGTTGCAGACGTTCACGAACGTGCGGCGGGGGCTCCACGATGGACACCGTGATGTCCTGGCGTGGAGCGTTGCCGTTCTCCGCGATCACACTTGCCCACTGGTCGCCGGCCGTCCGCCCTTCAACGGCGTTCGCGTGGCGACTCCGACTCTCCAGCGTCGTCCAGTTCCAGACGACTGGGGGGTAGTCCTCGCGGACGTACTTGCCCTGACCCTGGCCGGTGACGACCAGGCCTTCCTCAATCAAGAGGCGCACGCCGGCGCGGATGGTCTCGCGGCTGTAGCCGTACTGACTCATCATCTTGGATTCGCTGGGCAGGGCCTCACCGGCCGTCAGCCTGCCGGACTGGATCTGTTCGCGCAGGTCATAGGCGATTTCCTGCGCCTTCGTCATACCGCGTCGTACTGCCAAGGCAACCCCTCTGCTCTATCTCCTCCGTACAAGTTAGACCAGGGGGCTTGACTCTCCAAGCGCAACTCGTGCAGTCTCTTGCCAGGCACTCCTCCAGACAAGGCGGACGGGGTGTCACGTACGGTTCTGCCGTACATGCATGGCGCCCGGAGGAAAGCCCAGCTCAGGCGGGGTGAGTACGAAGTGAGCGCTTGCGGCTTGAGAACTCAACAGCGTGCCTGGGAGGCCGTCCCTCCCCTGCCAGCAAGAGGACGGATGCGTACGGATTACGCCCGTACGCACCAGCACGAACCAACCTCCGCAGCGCTGCGCTGCGGCCGGTTGCCTCCGCTGCTCGTCTCGTACGAGCAGCGCTGAGGGGAGCCGGAACCGACTCCAACGGCGCGCGGCTCCCGGGGTGCCACCCGGGAGCCGCTGTTCGGGCCGTTCCTGTCTGAGAGGAACCAGACCCAATGGACCACATCGTTACTGTTCAGGACGCTGTTACCGCGTTCGCCGACTTCATGGAGCCGACGAATGCGGAACTGGACGCGATCGAGCTGGAGATGCCCGCGATCCTCGCGGACGTCGACTTGCTGGACGCGCAGATCATCGCCATGGACCGCACGCCCACGGAGCTGGACGTGCGGCGTATCCGCCGGGCCCGCCGTCGGCTGCTGACCGCTCTGGCGAACCAGGCCGAGACCGCGCACCGGGGTGGCGCGGCGTGAGGGGCCAGGAGAGCGCGCGGGAGTTCACCGCGCAGATGTCCGTTCGTGAGGGCCGCTGGCGTCTGTACGTGGTGCTGATGAACACCACCGAGCGGTGGCCCGAGCACCGGTTCGGGCGCACGGTGCCGACGTTCACGGACCGTACGAACGCGCTCAGCGTGCTCGGGTTCGAGCCGGTACCGGGCGCTGAGTGGACGTGGACCGAGGACAGCGAGAACCCCGACGACCCTGCTTCACCGGTCGTGCTGATTGCCGCGATCCGGGTCCGTTCATGGTCGGGGGTGAGCGCGTGAACGCCGTTCATATCCGTTCGGCCGAGCGCGCGCTGTCGGTCGGCACGTGGCTGATCGTGGCGGGCGCGATGCTCTATTCGATCCTCACCGTCACCCCGCTCGCCGCCGCGCACACGCCCGACAAATGGGACTGGACCGCACCCATCCTTCCTCTCGTCGTCGATGCCGCCGTGGTCATCGTGGTCCGCCTGGACGCGGTGCTCGCCCGGCTCGGGGGCCACGGCGGACGGTGGCCCATCGCTCTGCGGTGGATGACCGGCGGCATGACGCTCGCCCTGAACGTGGCTGACTCCGCGTTGAAGAACGACCTGGTAGGCGTGGCTGTGCACGCGGTCGCGCCGCTGCTGCTGATCGTCACGGCCGAGACCGGACTGGCCTACCGGCGTGCGATCGCCGCCGCCGTGGTGGCGCTGGAGGCCAAGCAGCAGGCCGAGCGGGAAGCCCGTGAGCGGGCCGCCGCCGCGCGGCGTGAGGAGGCCGCGCGTAGGGCCCGCGAGGAACGCGAGCACACGGCGGCTCTGGCCCGTGAACAGCGTGAGCACGAAGCCCGCATGGCCCGTGAACAGGCCGAGCGGGAAGAGCGTGCCCGGCGCGAGGAACGCGAGCGCGAGCAGGCCCGGGAGCGGGCCGAGCGCGAGCAGCGTGAACGCCAGGAACGCGAGCATGAACAGCGCGAGCAGGAGCGTGAACGCCGTGAACGCCAGGCCGCCGAACGCGCCGAACGCGAGCGGCAAGAGCGTGCTGAGCGCGAGCGTCGTGAGCAGGCGGAGCGGGAGGAGCGGGCCGCGCGTGAACGCGCCGCGCTGCTGTCCGCTGGCCCTGCCACGGACAAGCTGCCCGAGGACGACGCGCGCGCCATCGTGGCCGCCGCGCACGCCGAGGGACTGTCCGTGCGTCAGGCAGCGGAGCTGTGCGGCTGGTCGGTGGGCTGGGTCTCGACCCGCTACGCCGAACTGCGTGGGCCCGTCAACGGCGTGCCGGTTGACTTCACTGGCATGGGCCGCTGATGACCACCGCACCGGCCGCGGGTTCGCTGCCTGTGTACCGGTGGCGGCTCGCCCCTGACGGTCTGGCCACCCGGCGACAGCTCCGCGCGATGGGGCTGCGCCCGGGTGGCCAGGACGTGGCCGCCGAACTCCAGCGTCCCCGCCGACGGCGGGGCCCGCTGGTCGCCTACCTCTACCGCATCGACGCAGCCAAGCCCGTCCGGCCGATGACGCCCGGACGGTGGGCCGCGCTCGCCCGGGCCAACCTCGCCCGGCAGATCTGCCCCGAGTGCCGCCGGGATGCGGGATACGTCATCCCGACATCGCTCGGCATGTGCACGACCTGCGCCTTTCCCCACGACAACGCCCCGGAGGGTGCGTCATGGAACAGCTCCCCGACAAGCGACCGTTGACGGTCGTGCAGCTCCCGGACGGCAGCCACGTCTACGCCGACCCCGCCGCCTTGCCCGCACAGCAGCCTGCGGGGCCGCAGGTGGTGCACATCCACCAGGCGCCGCCGGACCGCACGGTGCAGCGCGTCGCGCTCGGCTCCGGTGTCGGTGCCGGTGCGGTCGCGGCCGGCGTCTACTTCGGCCCCCTGCTCGTCGGCGCCCTCACGGCCATCGCCGCGAACCTCGCAATGCTCGCCTTCATCGCGCTCGTCCTCGGCTGGGCCGTCGTCACCGTCGTCCGCGCCGTCGGCGACAGCGGCAAGGGCAACGGCCGACGCAGCCGGAAGGGCCACTGAACACCCCAAGGCCGTAGGTGGCCCGCAGGGCGCCCGAGGGGCCTTCCGGGTGGGGTTTGACCCCCGGAAGGCCGTTCGGCCGCCACAACCCCCGTAGCGACGCAGGGTGACGGAAGTTTCCGTCCTCGCGCGCACGCGCGTAGGGGCCGCCTCGGAAACCAGGAAACCGGAAACCTGCTCACTCCGCGTAACACGCGCGTGTGGTGACGGGCCGTCGCAGGGCCCGTCACCACCGACCCACCACCCCTGAGAAGAGGATCACTCGTGAGTCACGGACAAGTCTGGCGTACCCACCGCCAGTACGCCGCCACCGCCGCCCGCTGGACGGCCGATCACTGGCGCAAGGAATCCGAGCGCCGCCGCGCCCTGCGCGCCGACCGCAAGCCCCTCGTACGCGACGCCCGCCGAGCGCTCGCCACCGCGCGCGCCATCGACCCCGAGGGCGTCACCCCTATCCGCCACCGCGCGGAGCGCGAGTTGCGCACCGCCAAGCGGCGCGTGCCGGACCCGATGTGGCTGTTCGCCACCAAGACCGCCACCGCGCTCGGCGTCGCCGGATACGTGTGGCTGCCGCACGTCTCCACCCGCGCCTGGGTATGGTCGGCCGTCGCCGTCGTCGCGGCCGTCACCGCCCTGACGGTGTGGATCGCGGTCCGCGAGCGCGACACCAGCGGCCTCAAGCCCACCGTTGAAGAGTCGGCGCTGCTGAAGCGTCTTCAGCCGCAGCACTGGAAGGAGCACGCCGAACAGCGCGGCCTCACCGGAACCCTGACCGGCCGGCCGAAGCTGACCGAAGCCGGGATCGTGTGCGCCGTCCGCCTCGACGGCACGTGGACGGCGACCAAGCTCCGGGCCGCCGAGGATCACATTCGCGCCCTGCTCGGGGCCCGTACGAGCCTGCGCATGCAGATCAAGGCGGGCAAGCAAGGCGGCTGGGCCGAACTCACCTTGCGCACCCGCAGCGCGGCCGACGGTGACGACCTCACGTGGACGCCCGAGCGGCGCTCCCTCGGCATCGACACCGTCACCGGCGAGCAGGTCACCGTGCCACTCGGGGAACGGCTGCTCATCGCCGGACGATCCGGCGCGGGCAAGTCGGTGGCGTCCCGGCCGCTGCTGTTCGACGCGTCCGAGGGCGAGGCGAACGCGCTCGTCATCATCGACCTCAAGCGCGTGGAAGGCCGCCTGTGGGACCACCGAGCCCGCGTCGCCTCCACCCCGCACGAGGTCATCGACGTGACCGACGAGCTGGAGACGGAGATGCTGGAGCGGCTCAGCATCCTGCCCAAGGGACAGGACACCTGGACCCCCACCGCCGACCGGCCACGCATCACGGTCGTCGTCGACGAGGGCGCCGAAGTCATGACGGCCGCCGACAAAGTCCCCTACGAGACCGAGACCGGCGACGGCAAGACCCGCACGACCACTCGCTCCGCACTTCCGGCCCTGGAGTCCATCGCTCGCATGGGCCGCGCAGCGTGCATCGACCTGTGGTGGATGACCCAGAAGCCCACCATCGGCGACGGCATCCCCAAGCAGATCGCCCCGCAGATCGGCGTCTCCATCTGCCTTGCCGTGCGCACGCCGGCCGAAGCCCGCGTGGTGCTCGGGGAGGACGCACAGGCCAAGGGCTGGAACGCTGACGAACTCCCCGTCCCTGGCGTGGCGCTAATCCGCGATGGCAAGCGCAAGCCCGACCCCGTCAAGGTCCGCTACATGGACAAGGCCGTCGTCATCGCCCTGCCCGACCGTGAGCCCTGGTCCCGAACCGCGGCTCCCACCGTGGAAGCCGCGGGCGGACCGACACTCACCCTCGTCAAGGACACCGCGACCGAGGCGGCACCGGCCCCGGACGGCGCCGCCGCCCGGGTGCTGAAGGCCATCGAAACCGCCGATGACCCGGTCCGACAGAAGGACTTGGTCACGCTCACGGGTCTGTCCAAGGGCGCTGTGTCCAAGGCCGTCAAGACCCTCACCACTGGCGGCGCCGTCGTCCGAACCCCGGACGGGCACCTGACCGCCACGCGCGGCGACGAGTCCGCCGCCGCCTGATCCACCACACGACGACGGCGGCCCCCCTTCCGCCAAGAACCGGGGCCGCCGCCTTCCACCTGCCCTTCGACAGACCTGTGGAGGTCTTCCAGCATGACGCAACCCACGACCCTGCCGCGAGCCTTACCGGCGGGAGCTCCCGCCGCGGGCGGGATGCGGTTCTACCTGACCACCCACAAGCGGCACTGGGTCAAGCTCACCGACGTGCCGCTGTTCCTGAAGTCCGAGCACTTCGCCGCCGCAGCCACGCTGTACCCGGCACGCGGCCGGTACGCGGTCGACTCCGGCGGCTTCTCGGAACTCCAGCGCCACGGACGCTGGACCCGCAGCCCTCGCCAGTACGTCGACGACCTCCAGCGCATCTGGGAACACGTCGGCCCCTACGACTGGGCTGCCGGTCAGGACTGGATGTGTGAGGACCTCATCATCAACGGCGGCACGGCCGGCACGCTCACGTTCGTCGGGACTCACCTGAGCGTGCCGGAACACCAGCGGCGCACCGTGCACAACTTCCTCGATCTGCGCTCCCTCGCCCCGACCCTGCGGATCATCCCCACCCTTCAGGGCCGCACCGTGGCGGAGTACCACGCGTGCGCGGACCTGTACGAGAGCTACGGCGTCGACCTGCGCCGAGAGCCCACCGTCGGGCTCGGCTCCGTGTGCCGGTTGCAGTCCACCAAGCAAGGGGCGGCAATCGTCACCGCGATGGCCGCCCGCGGCTACCGCCTGCACGGCTTCGGCTTCAAGATCCTCGGCCTGGAACGTGTCGGGCACCTGCTCGCCTCCGCGGACTCCGCGGCCTGGAGCTACCACGCCCGCAAGCGGCCCCCGCTGCCCGGCCACCCGCACAAGAACTGCGCCAACTGCATCGACTACGCCCTGCGCTGGCGTACCCGCGTCCTGGCAGCCATCCCCACCCACCGGCAGACGCTGCTCACTGACAGGAGCGCGGAGGTGGCGGCATGAACCCCATCCTGACCGCCGATCTGGCCTGCCTGCCCCTCCTCGCCTCCGCCCTCACCGCGGCGGAGCGCGATTGGCCCGTCATCCCGCTACACCCGCGGGCCAAGCGGCCGGCCGGGCACGCCGAACGGGACTGCCCACGCTCGGGCCGGTGCGCGGGCGGGCACCGCAAGCCCGAACAGCGCGCCACCACCAACCCTGACCTCATCCACGCCACCTGGGCCACCCGCCCGTACAACGTCGGGATCGCGACCGGCCCGGCCGGTCTGCTCGTGGTCGACCTGGACGTGTGCAAGCCCGAAGAACCGAAAGGAGCGCCTGACGGCGCCACTTCGTTGCAAGCGCTCTGCGAGCGCGCCGGACAGGCCATCCCTGTCACCTACCGGGTGCGGACCGCGCGCGGCGGGGAGCACCTGTACTTCACCGCCCCGCCCGGGGTGCGGCTGAAGTGCAGCGCGAACCGTCTCGGACCGCACATCGACACCCGCGCATGGGGCGGCTACGTCGTCGCCCCCGGCAGCACCACCCCGGACGGCGCTTACGAGGTGACCGACGACGCCCCCGTGGCGCCGCTGCCCGGATGGCTGGCCGAACGGCTCACCGAGTCGGACCGACCCGCCGTCGTCACCCTCACCCCGGTGCGGGACGGCACCCGGGCCGCACGCGTGGCGCTGGAACGCGAATGCGCGATCGTGGCGGGGGCAACGGAGGGCGGGCCGGACGGCCGCAACAACACCCTGCACAAGAGCGCCTGCAAGGTCGCCCGGTTCGTCGCGTGGGGCGGCCTCCCCCGGGATGTGGCGGAGCAGGCAATCCAGGGGGCGGGGGAGTCCACGGGCCTGCCGCCGGCCGAGTGCCGCACGACCATCCGCAGCGCCATGGACTGGGTCATCGCGCACGCCACCCCACGGCAGGCCGCCTCATGACCGCCCCCGACTCCCCCCGCCTGGATTGCCCCACCGGTCCCACCGATCGGCCGCACGCCGCTCCACAGCCTGTGGACCGTGCGGCCGTGGGCGAGCCGAAAGGCGCCGCCCGTAAGGGCGTCGTCACTGCTCTTCCCCGCTCGAACCGCTCCCCGGCCCGGCCGGGCGCCGATCCGACGGCGAACGCCCCCGGTATTCGAGTCTTCGCCCCGCCCGTCTACCGGAATCACTACGACGGCGCTCGCTGGTCCACCCGGCCCGGCGCCCTGCCCACCGCCGCCTACGCCTGCTCCTGCGGGCAGACCGGCACAGCGACGGGCCCGGAGGCCGTGGCCGCGCTGGTCGCCGAGCACGGCGCCCACCGATCCGTCTGCACGGGAGCTCCCGCCACAACCCCCGAAGGGAGGGCCGCCGCATGACCAACCCCATCGACGGCGCCGCACTGCTCGACGAGGTGGAAGCCTTCCACCGCCGCTTCAACGTCTTCCCCACCGAAGCCGCGTTCGTCGCGGTCACCCTGTGGGACGCGCACGCTCACCTGCTCGACTGCTTCGACTCCACCCCCCGCATCGCCTTCCTGTCCCCAGAACCGGGGTCGGGCAAGACCCGGGCACTGGAGATCGTCGAAACGCTCGTGCCGCAGCCCATGACGGCCGTCAATGCCTCCGCCGCCGCCCTTTTCCGGTCCGTCTCCGCAGGCAACGGCAAACCGACCATCCTGTTCGACGAGATCGACACCGTCTTCGGTCCCAAAGCCGGGGACAACGAGGAACTGCGCGGGTTCCTCAACGCCGGACACCGCCGTACCGGGGTCACCTACCGGTGCATCGGCGACGGCGGACAGCAGACCGTGCAGGCCTTCCCCTCGTACTGCGCGGTCGCGGTCGCCGGACTCGGCTCCCTGCCCGACACGATCCTGAGCCGCTCCGTCATCATCCGCATGCGGCGCCGCGCGAGGAACGAAAAGGTGGAGCCCTTCCGAGCCCGCATCCACGAGGCGGAGGGGCACAAGCTCCGTGACCGGCTCGCCGAATGGGGAGAGCAGGCACGCGGATTCGTCATGGGAGCCTGGCCGGACATGCCGGACGGAGTGAGCGACCGCCCGGCGGACGTGTGGGAACCCCTGCTCGCCGTCGCCGACGCGGCCGGAGGGGACTGGCCCGAGCGGGCACGTGCGGCCTGCGTGACGCTGGTGACCGCGTCCAAGGCCAACGACAAGGGCAGCTTGGGCGTGCGGCTGCTGACCGACCTGCGCGACCACGTCATGGTCGGCATCGACCGCCTGCCCACCGTCGCCATCCTCGACCGGCTCAACGCCCTCGACGACGCCCCGTGGGCCGACTTGAACGGCAAGCCGCTCGACAACCGGCGGCTGTCGCGGATGCTCGCGGAGTACATGACGGCCGACAACGAGCCCATCACGTCCCGCAACATCAAGGCCGCCGGGAGCGTGTTGAAGGGCTACTACGCCGCCGATCTGCGGGACGCGTGGGCCCGCTACTGCCCCCCACCCTCGGAAAGTCCGCTACCTCCGCTACCGGGCACCGAAAACGCTGCCTGACCAGCACTAACGCGGTAGCGGCAACCGGCCATGGTTGCCGCTACCGCGCCGCTACCCATCCGCTACCGCTACCCCTTCCCGCTACCCCGCACAGGCCCCTGACCTGCGCGGTAGCGGCGGTAGCGGAAGTAGCGGCCCTCAGAAGGTCCCCTGGACGTCTCACCCGAGAAGGAGTCATCGCCTTGGCTGGCACCGAGAAGCTGAAGCTCCGCGAAGTCCTCGAAGAGATCGAGATGAGCCGCGCCGCGTTCTACCGCCTGCGCGCTCGCGGCAAGGCCCCCAAGCTCATCAAGCTCCCCAACGGTCAACTCCGCTGCCGCCGCGCCGACCTCGACGCGTGGTGGTCGTCGCTGGAAGACGCCGCCTGATCACCTCCCGCACACCAGACACGAGGGGCCCGCTTCCGGCGGGCCCCTCTGGAGTTCACATGGCACTGACCTACGACGTTCGCCTCTACTCCATCGAGGTCCGCAAGGACCGCCCGAAGCCCTACCGTCTGCGCTGGCTTGTCGGGGAACGTAAGCACTCCAAGAGCTACACACTCAAGGTGCAGGCCGAGGGACGCCGCTCTGAACTCATGTCCGCTGTACGGCGCGGCGACCAGTTCGACGAAGAGACCGGTCTGCCCGTATCCGAGCTGCGCGCCAAGCAGGGCTCCATCACGTGGTACGAGCACAGCCGCGCGTACGTGAACCGCAAGTGGGCCCTGGCCCCTGCGAAGTCGCGGAAGAACTACGCCGATGCTCTGGCGACCATCACCCCTGCCCTCGTGAAGACGAAGACAGGGATGCCCGACCCCGCGCTGATGCGGCGCGCGCTGTACGGGTGGGCGTACAACCGGAACCGCTGGGAGGAGACCCCGCCGGACGATGTGGCTCGCGCGCTCGCCTGGATCTCCAAGCACTCCCTGCCGGTCTCCTCCCTGGAGGACCCGGTGACCGTACGTCTGGCCCTGGACGCGCTGTCCCTCCGGTTGGACGGGAAGGAAGCATCGCCGCGTACCGCGAAACGTAAGCGGGCCTGCCTGAGTGACGTTCTCGGGCTCGCCGTGGAAGAGCAGTACTTCACGGTGCCGGTCAACCCGATCACGGCCGTGAAGTGGACCGCCCCGAAGTCGGTGGAAGCAGTGGACCCGGAAAGCGTTGCCAACCCTCGCCAGGTCCGCGCTCTGCTGGCCGGCGTGCGTGAGCAGGGCCCGCGCGGGCAGCATCTGGAAGCGTTCTTCGGGTGCCTGTACTACGCGGCCATGCGTCCCGCTGAGGCTGCCGGACTGCGGGTGAGCCAGTGCCACCTTCCGGAGACGGGGTGGGGAATGCTGACCCTGCGGCAAGGGGTCGTCCGGGCCGGTCGGAGCTGGACTGACGATGGGACCGCGCACGAGACGCGCCACCTCAAGGCCCGTGCCAAGAACGACTCCCGTCCGGTGCCGATCCCACCGCATTTCGTGCGCCTGCTGCGGCAGCACATCGCCACGCACGGCACAGCCCCCGATGGTCGGCTCTTCCGGACGAACCGTGACGGCCTGTTACAGGAAACCGGCTACGGGGAGGTGTGGGCGAAGGCCCGGAAGGACGTGCTGACCGCGGCGGAAACGTCCTCGTTGCTCGCCCGCCGCCCCTACGACCTCCGGCACGCCGGCGTCTCGTTCTGGCTTAGCTCCGGGGTCGACGCGATGGAGTGCGCCCGCCGTGCCGGCCACAGCATCGCCGTGCTGCACAAGGTGTACGCCAAGGTGCTCGACGAGACGCGGGAGCAGGCGAACAGCCGGATCGATGCGGCCCTGCGGGAGTGGAGCGAGCCGGAGTGATCATGCTCACCCCCCGGGGGACACCTGGGGGACACGCACTGATCAACGGTGGGATATGGGCGGTACGAGGTGAGACACGTCCACGCCCCGTCCACTGTTGATCGAACACCCAGGGGCAACGAAAAACCCCCTCTGGCCAGGCATAAGAACCTGTTCAGAGGGGGTCTTCCCCAGTGTGGCGGCGCCAGGATTCGAACCTGGGAAGGCTGAGCCGGCAGATTTACAGTCTGCTCCCTTTGGCCGCTCGGGCACACCGCCGGGGTTTGCTGCCCGTCGAGCCGCTTCCCGCGGCGCTCCGTGGCAACGACGTAAACAATACCTGATGTGGAGGGGTGCTTCGCCACCCGATTGATCGGCGCTCGGAGGGCGGGGGGTGGCTAGGCTTGTCCGGATGCGGCCCGGGACCTGAACGGGCCCTGCGGCCGCCCCCATACGCCGGTACGCACGACACGAACCCCGATACAAGGAGCCACAGGACATGGCCGACTCCAGTTTCGACATCGTCTCGAAGGTCGAGCGGCAGGAGGTCGACAACGCACTCAACCAGGCCGCCAAGGAGATCTCTCAGCGCTACGACTTCAAGGGCGTGGGTGCCTCGATCTCGTGGTCCGGTGAGCAGATCCTCATGGAGGCGAACTCCGAGGACCGGGTGAAGGCCATCCTCGACGTCTTCCAGTCCAAGCTGATCAAGCGGGGCATCTCGCTGAAGGCTCTGGACGCGGGCGAGCCCCAGCTCTCCGGCAAGGAGTACAAGATCTTCGCGTCGATCAAGGAGGGCATCTCCCAGGAGAACGCGAAGAAGGTGGCGAAGACCATCCGCGACGAGGGCCCCAAGGGCGTGAAGGCGCAGGTGCAGGGTGAGGAGCTGCGCGTCACCTCCAAGAGCCGTGACGATCTGCAGGCCGTCATCACCCTGCTCAAGGGCAAGGACTTCGACTTCGCCCTGCAGTTCGTGAACTACCGGTAGGTCCGGTCGGATCCCCGGGCTCCACGGCCTGCGCGGCAAAGAGGAAGGGTGGGCACCTCAGGGTGCCCGCCCTTCTCGCCTTCCGGCAGCAACCGACGGGCGCGGTCAGTCGCGCGAGTTGCCGAACAGAAGGCGGTAGGCGACCAGGAGGACGAGCGATCCGCCGATCGCCGCGGCCCAGGTCGTGCCGTCGTAGAAGTCCTTGGTGATGGGGTGGTCCATCCAGCGGGCCGATATCCACCCGCCGATGAACGCGCCCGCGATGCCGATCAGAGTCGTGCCGATGAGGCCGCCCGGGTCGCGCCCCGGCAGCAGGAACTTTGCGATGGCTCCGGCCAACAGTCCCAGGATGATCCAGCTGATGATGGTCATGCCGTGAACCTGCCCTTTCTTGCTGTGCCCGCACTGTCCCAGCCCTGTGATCTTGCTCCCCGCAGGCCGAGCCCGTGCGTCGTACATCCGGCATCCCGCGTGCGGCGTCTTTGCCCCGCGCCTTCATGCCGTCCTGGTGAGGAGGACGCCCCGGTCGCACCCGCCGGTTGCACTGATCAGTAGGGTGCGGCGCATGACAACCTCCGGTTCCGGACTGCGCCGCACCCTGGGTGTGGGGGACGCCGTCGTCATCGGACTCGGCTCCATGGTGGGGGCCGGGATCTTCGCCGCCCTCACGCCGGCCGCCCATGCGGCCGGGTCCGGGCTCCTCATCGGGCTCGCCGTCGCCGCGGTCGTCGCGTACTGCAACGCCATGTCGTCGGCTCGACTCGCCGCCCGGTATCCGGCTTCGGGCGGCACGTACGTGTACGGGCGTGAGCGGCTCGGGGAGTTCTGGGGGTATCTCGCTGGCTGGTCGTTCGTGGTCGGGAAGACGGCCTCCTGTGCGGCGATGGCGCTCACGGTGGGCACGTACGTCTGGCCGGGGCAGGCGCACGCGGTGGCGGTCGCGGCCGTGGTGGCGCTGACCGCGGTGAACTACGGCGGTGTCCAGAAGTCCGCGTGGCTGACGCGGGTGATCGTGGCACTGGTCCTGGCCGTCCTCGCTTCCGTGGTCGTCGTGTGTCTCACCTCCGGGGAGGCCGATGCCGGGCGGCTCGACATCGGGGCCTCGGGCGGTGCGGACGGGATGCTGCAGGCAGCAGGTCTGCTGTTCTTCGCGTTCGCCGGGTACGCCCGGATCGCCACCCTGGGTGAGGAGGTGCGGGATCCGGCGCGCACCATCCCCCGCGCGATCCCGCTGGCGCTGGGCATCACGCTGGTGGTGTACGCGTGTGTGGCGGTGGCTGTCCTTTCGGTACTGGGGGCGCAGGGTCTCGGTGCCGCGACGGCGCCGCTGGCCGACGCGGTGCGGGCAGCCGGGGTACCCGGGCTCGTGCCGGTGGTGCGCATCGGTGCGGCCGTGGCCGCGCTGGGTTCGCTGCTCGCCCTGATCCTGGGGGTCTCCCGGACAACTCTGGCCATGGCCCGGGACCGGCATCTGCCGGGCGCGCTGGCCGCCGTGCATCCGCGGTTCCAGGTGCCGCACCGGTCAGAGCTGGCCGTGGGTGCGGTGGTCGCGGTTCTGGCCGCCACGGTGGATGTCCGGGGCGCGATCGGGTTCTCCTCCTTCGGTGTGCTGGCGTACTACGCCGTGGCCAACGCGTCTGCCTGGACGCTGGATTCGAGGCCGGCGGCGCGGATGGTGCCGGTGGTGGGGCTGGTCGGGTGCGTGGTGCTGGCGTTCTCGCTGCCCAGGGTGTCGGTCGTTGTGGGCGCGGGGGTGCTGGTGGCGGGGGCGGTCGCGTATGAGGTGCGGCGGCGGTGGGTGCGGGACGGGGCGGGGAAGGCGTAGGGCTGCGTTCTTCGGACCGGGGCAGGGAGCCGTTGTGCTGCGCTGTTGCGGCGGGCAGGCCCTATCGGCTCCGGGTGGTGGAGATGCTCGGCTGCGGGCCGGTCAGGGGTGTCTCGGCTCGGGTGGCTTGTCGGGGCCTTTCGCCGGTGCCTCCGACTCGGTATGTGAAGTCACGCCTGTCGGGCGGGCGTTACGGGGTGTGGTCGTCACTCGGTGCGGCAACTGCCCGATCGTGTTCATGGGTTCATCATGCGGGCCATCGCGGGAAGCCGGGCGGCCCTGTGGACAACCCGTTGGCTATGGAAAACGAGGGGGCGTCACCCCACCGGTCAGCGCACCGCGAACGGCTCGTTCGTCCGCACGATGTCGCGGCCCAGCGGAAGCAGCGAGACCGGGATGAGCTTGAAGTTGGCGATGCCGAGCGGGATGCCGATGATCGTGACGCACAGGGCGATGCCCGTGACGATGTGGCCGAGGGCGAGCCACCAGCCCGCGAGGACCAGCCACAGCACGTTGCCCACGCAGGACGGCGCGCCCGCGTCACGGCGCTCGACCGTCATGTACCCGAAGGGCCACAGCGCGTAGACGCCGATGCGGAATGCCGCGACGCCGAACGGGATGCCGATGATGGTGATGCAGAGCAGCAGGCCCGCGGCCATATAGGCGAGGAACAGCCAGAAGCCGCTCAGGACGAGCCATATGACGTTGAGAACGGTCTTCACTGATTCCCACCTGCCATCTTCTCGAGTCGGGCGATGCGATCCGCCATCGGCGGGTGTGTGGAGAACATCTTCGAAAGGCCCTGGCCGGGGCGGAACGGGTTCGCGATCATCATGTGGCTGGCGGTCTCGATGCGAGGCTCGGGTGGCAGCGGGAGCTGCTTCGTGCCCAGTTCGAGCTTGCGCAGGGCGCTGGCCAGGGCGAGTGGGTCGCCGGTGAGCTGGGCGCCGGAGGCGTCCGCCTGGTACTCCCGGGAGCGGCTTACGGCCAGTTGGATGAGCGAGGCGGCGAGCGGGCCCAGAAGCATGATCAGGAGCATGCCGAGCAGGCCCGGGCCGTCGTCGTCGTCGGAGCGCCCGATCGGGATCAGCCAGGCGAAGTTGACCAGAAACATGACCACGGAGGCGAGGGCGCCGGCGACCGACGAGATGAGGATGTCGCGGTTGTAGACGTGGCTGAGCTCATGGCCGATGACGCCGCGCAGCTCGCGCTCGTCCAGCAGGCGCAGGATGCCTTCGGTGCAGCACACGGCGGCGTTGCGCGGGTTGCGGCCGGTGGCGAAGGCGTTGGGCGCCTCCGTCGGGGAGATGTACAGGCGCGGCATGGGCTGGCGGGCCTGGGTGGAGAGCTCGCGGACCATGCGGTAGAGCCCGGGGGCCTCGAACTCGCTCACCGGGCGGGCGCGCATCGCGCGGAGTGCCAGCTTGTCGCTGTTCCAGTACGCGTACGCGTTGGTGGCCAGCGCTACCAGGACGGCGATGACGAGCCCCATGCGGCCGAAGAAGCTGCCGATGACGATGATGATGGCGGACAGTCCCCCGAGGAGGACTGCGGTCCTGAGCCCGTTGTGCCAGCGGTGCACGGTACGCCCTCCAAGTGGTGCGGCAGGGGGACCCTTGCTTGTCGTTCTGCGGTGCCACTGGTGGCGTGGTGTCACGTCCAGTGGACCTTCCCGTACTGGTCAACGCGAGGCGGGAGGCACTAGTTCCCTTGTGCGCGCGGCGGCGGGTGTGGACCGTCCGGGTGAACGGCTCCCGGACGCGGCACGCGCGCGTGGAGGGCCGGGTGCCCCACGCGCGCGTGGGGCATGCGGCAGTTGTTCAGAAGAGGGCGGTGTCGGTGAAGCGCAGGACCAGTTGGGGTGCCCCGGACAGGGCGATGCCGAGGACTCCGGTCAGGGCGATCGCTGCGGTGAGCGGAGCGGGGACGCGGTGCTTCTCGGGTTCGCCCTCGGGGGCACGGAAGAGCAGGGTCGTCCACTGGAGGTAATAGAAGAGTGCGATGACGACGTTGACGGCCATGATCACGGCCAGCCAGCCGAGGCCGGCGTCGACGGCCGCCGAGAAGACGGTGACCTTGGCGAAGAGGCCGATGATCCCCGGCGGCAGCCCGGCGAGGCAGAGCAGGAAGAACGCCAGGAGCAGCGCGGACAGCGGGTTCGACGCGTACAGGCCGCGGTAGTCGGCGACGCGGTTGTAGGTCTTCGTCCGGCCGACGAGTGCGGCCACGGCGAAGGCGCCCAGGTTCACCGCGCCGTACATCAGCGCGTAGGCGACGGTGGAGCCGATCGACTTCTCGGCGTCGCCGGAGTACGCGGCCGCGGCGATCGGGACCAGGAGGTAGCCGGCCTGGCCAACGGAGGACCAGGCCAGCAGGCGTACGGCGCTGTACGCGCGCGTGGCCTGCTGGCGGAGGGCTCCGACGTTGCCCACGGTCATGGTGAGCGCGGCCAGGACCGCCAGGGCCGGGCCCCAGACGTAGGCGTGCGAGGGGAGGGCGACGACTGTGACGAGGATCAGGCCGCTGAAGCCGACCGCCTTGCCGATGACCGACAGGTAGGCGGCGATCGGAAGGGGCGCGCCCACGTAGGTGTCGGGCACCCAGAAGTGGAAGGGCACGGCGGCGGTCTTGAAGGCGAAGCCGACCAGGGTGAGGACGACACCGGTCTGGACGAGCGTGTGGAGCTGCCCGTCGACGCTCTGGATGCGGTCGGCGATCTGGGTGAGGTAGAGGGTTCCGGTGGAGGCGTACAGGAAGCTGACGCCCATGAGGCTGACCGCGGTGGCGGTGACCGAGGACAGGAAGAACTTCAGGGCCGCTTCGGAGGACTTCCGGTCGCCGTACTTGAGGCCGACCAGCGCGAAGGCGGGCAGGGAGGCGACCTCCAGGGCGACGATCAGGGTGGCGAGGTCGCGGGAGGCGGGCAGCAGGGCGGCGCCGGCAGCGGAGGACAGCAGCAGGAACCAGTACTCGCCTTCGGGGAGATCCTTGCGGGCGTCCTTCAGTGCGGTGACCGACAGGAGGGCGGAGAGCAGGGCGCCCCCGAGGACGAGGAACTGGATGACCAGGGTGAAGCGGTCGGCCGTGTAGCTGCACACGGTGGCGTCGCCGGTCAGGCAGAAGGTGCCGCGGTCGCCGTCCAGGAGGGGCAGCAGCATCAGTGTGGCGGCGGCCAGGCCCGCCACCGATGTCCAGCCGAGCAGCGCCTTCCGGTGCTCGGCGACGAACAGGTCGGCGACCAGGACGGCGAGTGCGACGACCGCCGCGATGGTGGGCGGGGCGATCGCGAGCCAGTCGACGGACTGGACCAGCGACGCGGCCAGAGGCTGGGCCGGGGAGCTCATCGGGTGCCTCCTGCGAGGAGCTGCTGGACGGCCGGGTCGCTCAGGCCGAGGAGAACCTTGGGCCACAGGCCCCCGACGACGGTGAGGACGACGAGCGGGGTCCAAGCGGCGAACTCGTACGAGCGGATGTCGGTGAGCTTGGGGGCGTCCTGGGGCAGGGCGCCCATGCAGACGCGGCGGACCACGACCAGCAGGTACGCGGCCGTCAGCAGCGTGCCGAACGCGCCGAACGCCATGAAGGTGAGGAAGGCGGGGCGGCTGAGGCCCTCCGCGGGCTGGAACGCGCCGAACAGTGCCAGCATCTCGCCCCAGAAGCCAGCCAGGCCCGGCAGGCCGAGCGAGGCGACCGCGGCGAAGGCGAGCAAGCCGCCGAGGCGGGGGGCCCTGCCGTAGAGCGCGGCGCCGGTCTCCGCGGCGAGGGTGTCGAGGTCGGTGGTGCCGGTACGGTCCTTCAGCGCGCCGACCAGGAAGAACAGCAGGCCGGTGATGAGGCCGTGGGCGATGTTGGCGAAGAGGGCGCCGTTCACGCCGGTCGGGGTCATCGTCGCGATGCCGAGCAGGACGAAGCCCATGTGGCCGACGGATGAGTAGGCGATGAGGCGCTTGAGGTCGCCCTTCGCGCCCTGCTTGGCGAGGGCCAGGCAGGCCAGGGATCCGTAGATGATGCCGACGACGGCCAGGGCAGCGAGGTAGGGCGCGAAGGATCGGAAGCCGTCCGGTGCGATGGGGAGCAGGATCCGGACGAATCCGTACGTACCCATCTTCAGCAGGACGCCGGCCAGCAGGACCGAGCCAATGGTCGGCGCGGCGGTGTGGGCGTCGGGCAGCCAGCTGTGCAGCGGCCACATCGGTGTCTTGACCGCGAGCCCGATCCCGATCGCCAGAACGGCGATGACCTGCACTGATGCGGTCAGTGACCGGCCGTTGTCAGTGGCGAGTGCCATCATGTCGAACGTGCCCGCCTTGATCCCGATCAGGAGCAGGCCGAGCAGCATGACCACGGAGCCGAGCAGCGTGTAGAGGATGAACCGCCACGCTGCCTGGCCGCGGCCCTCGCCGCCCCAGCGGGCGATGAGGAAGTACATCGGGATGAGGACCATCTCGAAGGCGAGGAAGAACAGCAGCAGGTCGAGGACGGCGAAGGTCGCCAGGGTGCCGGACTCGAGGACGAGCAGCAGGGCGACGAAGGCCTTCGGGGTCGGGCCTTCGGGCATCTTGAAGTACGAGTAGAGCGCGCACAGGAAGGTCAGCAGCGCGGTCAGGACCAGCAAGGGGAGGGAGATGCCGTCGATGCCGAGGTGGATGCGTACGTCGAGTGCGGGGATCCAGCTGATGTCGGTGCTGGCCTGCATCTTCGACGGCTGGTCGTGGTCGAAGCCGAGCGCGAGGGCGATCGCCGCGAGGAGGACGGCGCCGGTGACGGTGACGCCGTGCCGGAGCACGGCCTGCTCGGGCGACTTCCCCTTCAGCCCGGGCGGGGCCGGCAGGAGAGCCGCGACGGCCCCGAGGAGCGGGCCGACGACGACGAATGCCAGAAGGAACTGCATCACGGACTCGCTGATATCGATCACGCCTGCTCACGCTCCCGTGGCGACGAGGACGACGGCGACGACGAGGACGACGGTGCCGGCGAGCAGCGCGCTCACATAGGTCTGGACGTTGCCGGTCTGGGCGCGTCGCACTGCGGCGCCCAGCCAGCGGGGCAGCGCACCCGCACCGTGTACGTAGGTCTCTACGACCTCACGGTCGAGGAACCGGACGAGGTTCGCTCCGGCCTGGACCGGGCGGACGAAGAGGGCCGCGTACGCGGTGTCCAGGTGGAAGCCGGCGGCCGCGGGCCGGTGCAGGGGGCCGAGCAGGAGCTGTCCGGGGTCGGCTGGGTCGGGTGCGTAGGCGATGTCGCCGTAGGCCGGCTTGTGCGAGGCGATGGCTTCCGCCTCGACCTGGGCGGCGTTGCCTTGGGGGTGGGCGGCGACCGCGCCCAGCGGTACGCGTGCGGTGATCGCGGTGGTGTGCCGCCATGCGGCGTAGGTGACGATGCCGCCGACCAGCGCGACGCCGGTGCCGAGCACCGAGGTGGTCAGGGTCGGGCTGAGGTCACGGCCGTCGAACCAGTCGGGCAGCAGGCGGAAGGCGAACCCGCCGAGTGCCAGGGACGGAACGGCCAGCACCCACAGCACCACGGTCATCGTCAGCGGCTGCCTGCCGTGGTCGGGGGCTTCGGCGCCCCGGCCGCGGAAGGCGAGCAGCCACAGGCGCATCGCGTAGGCGGCGGTGAGGACGGCCGTGAGCAAGCCGGCGACGAGGACGATCCAGCCCGCGGCGGCGGGGGCGTGCTCGGTGTGCCCGGTGACGACGTGCTCGGCGACGCCGAGGACGGCCTCCTTGGAGAAGAAGCCGCTGAACGGCGGGATCGCGGCGAGTGCGAGGAGCGCCACGGTCATCGTCCAGTAGGCGTCGGGGACACGGTCGCGCAGGTTCCGCATCCGGGACATGGCGGCCAGTGAGTTGGTGCCGGCGGCGTGGATCATCACGCCGGCCGCGAGGAACAGCAGCGCCTTGAAGGCGCCGTGGGCCAGGAGGTGGAAGACGGCGGCCCCGCGGTCGCCGACGGCGAGGGCGCCGGACATGTAGCCGAGCTGGCCGATCGTCGAATAGGCGAGGACACGCTTGATGTCGTCCTGGGCGAGCGCGGCGAGCGCCGAGCCGGCCATGGTGACGGCGGCCATGACGGCGAGGACGACCATCGCGGCCTGGGAGGCCTCGAAGACCGGGAGGAGACGGGCGATGAAGTAGATACCGGCGGCGACCATCGTCGCGGCGTGGATCAGCGCGGAGACGGGGGTCGGGCCCGCCATCGCGTCGGGAAGCCAGGTGTGCAGCGGGAACTGCGCGGACTTGCCCGCCACGCCCGCGAGGAGGAGCAGGGCGATCAGCGTCGGGTGGTCGAGCGAGCCGCTCGCGACGGCACCGAGGACCCGGGTGATGCGGAACGAACCGGCGTCCGTGGCCAGGGCGAACAGGCCGATGAGGAAGGGGACGTCGCCGAGCTTGGTGACCAGGAAGGCCTTGAGGGAGGCGGCGCGGGCCTCGGGGGTCTCCCAGTAGTGGCCGACCAGGAAGTAGGAGCAGATGCCCATGACTTCCCAGCCGACCAGCAGCACGATCAGATCGCCGGAGTAGACGACCAGGAGCATCGCGGAGGTGAACAGAGAGACCAGGGCGGCATAGGAGGGGTAGCGCGGGTCATCGCGCAGGTAGCCCGTCGAGTAGATCTGCACACAGGAGGCGACCAGACCGACCAGGACGGCGACGAGGGCGGCGAAGCCGTCGATGTGCAGGGCCAGTTCGATCGG
This sequence comes from Streptomyces sp. NPDC033136, assembly GCF_055578235.1. Lineage (NCBI taxonomy): Bacteria > Bacillati > Actinomycetota > Actinomycetes > Kitasatosporales > Streptomycetaceae > Streptomyces > Streptomyces sp. NPDC033136. The sequence goes on along the minus strand of NZ_JBVIPD010000023.1, from coordinate 88,928 downwards.
GACCGAGCCGGTGGGGGTGAGTTCCGTGGCCGCGTTGACGGCCGCGTCACCGCCTTGGCGTACGGCGACCAGCACGGCGAGCACCAGGGCGGTGAGTGTCGGCAGGACGGCGAGCGGGCGGACGAAGCCGGGGGCCGTGCGGCCCAGGAGCAGGCCCGCGACGGCGCCGAGGAACGGCAGGAGGGGGACGAGGACGGCGAAGGTGGTCGTGGTCACGCGGTGGCCTCAGCCTTCTGGGCCTCGCCGGACTGCTCGGCCGTGAGGGCGTCGCTGTCGGGGCCGTCGGGGTCGTGCCGTTCGGCGGTGTCGCGGAGCTTGTCGATGTCCGCGGTGCCGCGGTTGCGGTGCACGGCGAGGACGATCGCCAGGCCGATGCCGATCTCGGCGGCGGCGATGGCGATGGTGAACAGGGTGAGGGCCTGGCCGGAGTGCAGGGTCTCCTCGGCGGTCTTGCTGAGCCAGACGTCGAAGGCGACCAGGTTGAGGTTGACGGCGTTGAGCATCAGCTCGACCGACATCAGGACCAGGATCGCGTTGCGGCGGGCGAGGACGCCGTACAGACCCGTGCAGAAGAGGAGGGCGGAGAGCACGGCGGGATAGGCGAGGTGCATCAGCGGGCCCCTTCCGTGTCGCGCCGGGTGTCCTGACCGCCCGGGGAAGTGGTGTCGGCCTTCGCCTTGCGGGAGAGGACGATCGCGCCGACCAGGGCGGCGAGGAGGAGGACCGAGAGGGCCTCGAAGGGCAGGACCCAGTTCTGGAAGAGGCTCGCGCCAGTTGCCTCGGTGGAGCCGGCGGCGGGGCCGTCCAGGTCGATCCAGGTCGTGCGGAAGGCGTCCACGACGACCCAGACCAGGGCGGCGGCCGCGGCGACCGCCACGGTGAGCGCGGCCCACCGGTTGCCGGAGTCGGCGTCCGGGGAACGGCCGATGGGGGCCCTGGTGAGCATCAGTCCGAACAGGAGGAGGACGACGACGGAACCGACGTAGATGAGGACCTGCACCCAGGCGATGAACTCGGCGGTGAGCAGCAGGTACTCGACGGCCAGCCCACCGAGGGTTACGACGAGCCAGAGGGCGGCGTGCACGAGTTGCCGGGTGGTGACGGTGACGAGCGCGGCGCCGAAGGTGACCAGGCCGACGAGGAGGAAGGCGATCTCGACGCCGGTCGGGGAGAGGAATCCGTGGGTCTCGGCGGCGGCGTTGGTGGCCGGTCCCGTCGCGAGGAAACCGGCGGTTGCGGCGAGAGTCATTCCCGTCCCTCCTGGCCCGGCGTCGGGTGGCCCGGCTGCGGGCGGTCCGGCTGCGGGCGGTCCGGCTTCGCCTGCCCCGGCGCCGGGCGGTCCGGGCGCGGCTGGTCCGGCGTCGAGTGGTCCGGCGTCGGGTGGCCCGGCTGAGGTTGGTCCGGCTGAGGTTGGTCCGGCGTCGGGTGGCCCGGTGTCACCTGCCCCGGCCTCGGCTGGTCGGTCTGCTGCTTGGAGTCGCCCTGGGGACGGGTGGGCTGCTCGGCGGCGCGGGCCTGCTCGTCGGCGTGCGGTTCCGTGGCGGACGGGGCCTGCTGGGCGGCCAGCTTCTCGGCGGTCTTGCGGGCGGTGGCGAGTTCCTTCGGTTCCTCCGCGCCGGGGTCGAGGGCCGGCGGCGCCGGGACGGTCCACATCCACTCGCGGAGCTTGTCGCGCTCGTGGGTGAGGTCGCGGATGTCGGTCTCGGCGTACTCGAACTCCGGGGACCAGAACAGGGCGTCGAAAGGACAGACCTCGATGCAGATGCCGCAGTACATGCACAGGGAGAAGTCGATGGCGAAGCGGTCGAGGACGTTGCGACTGCGTTCGCGGCCGCCGGGGGTCGCCGCCGGGACCGTCTCCTTGTGGGAATCGATGTAGATGCACCAGTCAGGGCACTCACGGGCGCACAGCATGCAGACCGTGCAGTTCTCCTCGAACAGGCCGATCACTCCGCGGGTGCGGGGCGGGAGGTCGGGCTGGGCGTCCGGGTACTGCGCGGTGACGGACTTCTTGGTCATCGTGCGGAGGGTGACGGCCAGGCCCTTGGCCAAGCCACTTCCTGGGATCGGGGCCATGGTTACCGGATCACCACCTTGACGACGCCGGTGAGGGCGATCTGGGCGAGGGAGAGGGGGACGAGGAGGGTCCAGGCGAGCTTCTGGAGCTGGTCCTCGCGCAGCCGGGGGTAGGTGACGCGCAGCCAGATGACGAGGAAGGCGAGGACGGCGGTCTTCAGCAGGGTCCAGACCCAGCCGAGGCCGTCGCCGCCCCAGGGGCCGTGCCAGCCGCCCAGGAACAGGACGGTGGTCAGGCCGCACAGGATGACGATTCCGGCGTACTCGGCGAGGAGGAAGAGAGCGAAGCGGAGGCCGGTGTACTCGGTGTACGCGCCGAAGATGATCTCCGAGTCGGCGACCGGCATGTCGAAGGGCGGGCGCTGGAGTTCCGCGAGACCGGCGACGAAGAACACGATCGCGCCGACGATCTGCCAGGGCAGCCACCACCACTCGAAGGCGTCGAGGATGCCGGGGAGCGAGACGGTGCCGGCCGCCATCGCCACCGAGGCGGCGGTGAGCAGCATCGGCAGTTCGTAGGAGAGGAGCTGGGCGGCGGTGCGCAGGCCGCCGAGGAGGGAGAACTTGTTCGCGGACGCCCAGCCGGCCATGAGCGAGCCGAGGACGCCGACGCCCATGACGGCCAGGACGAAGAACACGCCCGCGTCGATGACCTGGCCGACGGCTCCCTCGCCCGGGCCGATGGGAATGGCGAGCAGGACGAGGAGGTAGGGCAGGAGAGCGACGGCGGGGGCCAGTTGGAAGATGCGGCGGTCGGCGCCCGCGGGGACGACGTCCTCCTTCTGCGCGAACTTCACACCGTCGGCGATGAGCTGGGCCCAGCCGTGGAAGCCGCCGGCGTACATGGGGCCGAGGCGGCCCTGCATGTGGGCCATCACCTTGTGTTCGGTCTGGCCGATGATCAGGGGGAAGGTGAGGAAGACGACGAAGACGATCAGGAGTCGCAGGGCGACGTCGAGCACGTCGTTCACTGCGGGCCTCCTGTGGGGTCTGTGGGCTCTGTGGGCTCTGTGGGAGCTGGGGGGTCTTCGGGGTTGTCCTTGGGCTTCGGGCCACTCGCCGAGCCCGGGGTGCCCGGGGCCTCGGGGGTCTCCGGAGGCGCTGCGGTACCCGAGGGGTCTGCGGTTTCCGAGCGCTCCGCAGTCTCCGAGCGCTCCGCAGTCTCCGAGCGCTCTGCGGTTTTCGAGCGCTCTGCGGTTTCCGCAGACTCCCCGGTTTCCTCAGGCTCGGGGGTCTCCGAGCCACCCGACGGCCCGGGAGCCCGCAGTTGCGCTACCTCGGGCGACGGTTCGGGCGCCGGCAGTTGCGCTACCTCGGGCGACGGTTCGGGCGCCGGTTCGTCGAAGGCCGGGCGGGCGTGGTGCCAGGGGGCGTCCGAGCCGCGCGGAGTGCGCGAAGAGTCGCCCGGGCGGCTGTCGCCGGCACTGTCGCTGTCACCGCGGTCGGACGCGGCACGTTGGCTCGCGCTGCCTCCGCTTGCGCTGCGCGCCCGGCGGGGACCAGCGGGGGGGCCCGGCTGCGTCCGCTGCGACGCCGAGCCTTCGCCCGCGCTCCGCCCGCGGCGCGGGCGGGCCGACGGAGCCGTGGATCCGGCCTCAGCAGTTGAGGTCTCAGGCCCAGCATTCGGTGTCCCAGCCCCAGGGGTCGGTGCCCCAGCCTCAACGGCCGAGGCCCCAGCAGTCGAAGACTCAGCCCCAGCAGCCGGCGTCCCAGCCCCACCGGCCGAGGCGTCAGCTCCCCCCGACGGCGCCTTCGGCCCGGTGGTCGCCGCCTCCGGCCCACCGGCCGTCGCGTCCTGCCCGGTAGTCGCCGCGTCCGGCCCAGCAGCCGGCGCCTCCGCCCCAGTAATCCCCGCAGGAGCCTGGCTGGCCGACCCCTCGGCCGCGGTACGCGCCCGACGCGGCGCAGCCGCAGGCGGCGCACTCGTATCAGCTGTGTCACCCGCAGCACCCACGGCGCCCGCAGCACCCGCGGCGCCCGCGGCGCCCGCGGCGCCCGCAGCACCCTGGCTCGCCGACCCCTCCGCCGCGGATCGCGTCCGCCGCACCGGGCGTTCGCCCGCGGGGCGTGCCGCGCGGGTCGGCCGGTCGCCCGCCGCGCGCCCCGCGCCCCGGGCCGGACGGGCGGGGGCTGGAGGGAGTTGTCCCTTGAGGGGACCCCATTCGTTGGGGTCGGGGACGCCGGGCGGGAGCATCTGGCGGCGCTTGGGGCCGCCGTGCTCGGACTCCCCCGGCTCCTTCGCGCCGGGCCAGGCCTTGGCGACACGGGCGGCCAGGACGAAGTCCTTGCGCAGCGGGTGGCCTTCGAAGTTCTCGGGGAGCAGCAGGTGGTCCAGCCCCGGGTGGCCCTCGAAGGTGACGCCGAACATCTCGTGCGTCTCGCGTTCGTGCCAGGCGGCGCCCGCGTAGACACCGACCGCCGAGGGCAGGGCGGGGGCCTCGCGCGGGACGGTCGTGCGCAGCAGGAGACGTCGTACGGGAGAGAGCGCCGCGACGTGTGCCGTGACGCGGAAGCCCGTGCCCGGCTCGTCGACCGCGCTCAGCCAGTCGAAGTAGGTGCAGCCCAGCCGGTCGCGGGCGGTCTCCAGGGCGGCGATCCAGACAGCCGGCGGGACGTCGACCGTCAGGACCTCGTAGGACTCCTCGGCCGTGGCGTCCGTGCCGAAGAGTTCCTCGACCTCGGCGGGGAGCCAGCCGATCGCGGTCATCGCCCCTCCCCCGGTGTCTGCCCCGGCGTCTTCCCCGACGTCACTCCCGGCATCGGGCCGGAGCCCGGGGCGGAGGCCGGCGGCTGCACCAGTCCGCTCTGCAGCGCCGCTGCCGAAGGACGGGCGGCGCTGCTGCCGTACCGCTCCGCCAGTGACTCGCGGGCGATCTTCTCCTGGAGCTTGAGGATGCCCTGGAGCAGCGCCTCGGGACGGGGCGGGCAGCCGGGGACGTAGACGTCGACGGGGATGATCTGGTCGACGCCCTTGGTGACGGAGTACGAGTCCCAGTACGGGCCGCCGCAGTTGCTGCACGCGCCGAAGGAGATGACGTACTTCGGCTCGGGCATCTGCTCGTAGAGGCGCTTCACGGCCGGGGCCATCTTGTCCGTGACCGTGCCGGAGACGACCATCAGGTCGGCCTGGCGCGGGCCCGGTGCGAACGGGATGACGCCGAGCCGGATGAAGTCGTGGCGGGCCATGGACGCGGCGATGAACTCGATCGCGCAGCAGGCGAGGCCGAAGTTGAAGACCCAGAGCGAGTAGCGGCGGCCCCAGTTGAGGATCACCTTCATCGGCTCGGGCGCGAGGCGCGCGAGGGCGCCCAGCCGCTTGGGCTCGGGCAGCAGAACAGGCTCGGACACCGAGGGGTTCACGTCCATGCCAGGACGCCCTTCTTGTATGCGTAGAGCAGGCCCACGGCCAGGAAGCCGAGGAAGATGAACATCTCCACCAGGGTGGTCGCGCCGTAGCCGGGGGCGGCGAAGACGGTCGCCCAGGGGAACAGGAAGATCGAGTCGACGGCGAAGATCACGTAGAGGAAGGCGTAGACGTAGTAGCGGACCTGGGTGTGGGCCCAGCCCTCGCCCACGGGGTCGACGCCGCACTCGTAGGTCAGGAGCTTCTCGGGTGTGGGGACCACGGGCCGCAGCAGGCGGCCGGCCCCGAAGGCGACGGCGACGAACAGCACGCCGATGACGGCGAGCAGCCCGACGACCGAGTAGGACTGGAAGTAGTCCGCCGCGACGACGGTCGTGGTGACGACGGTCGGTTCCGGCACGTCCGTCCCTCGCTCCCTGAATACTCGGACCTGGATCCTGCGCCGATCCCGCGGCTCATCCGGACGCCGCTGTTCGACGATCTGTACGCACGGGAGTCTAGGCCCTGATAAAGGCAGGGTAAGCAGCCCGTCACGCCCCCGGCATACAGGGGTGGGGTTTTCCGCAGTTGATCCTGGCGGTCCACCTCATGGCGTCGTCGCCCGCCGCCGGGCACGCTGACGCACATGACCCAACGCTTCCCGTCCCCGGGCCCGCAGGCGGCCGCCCGGCTGGACGACCGTCCGCCCCCGGCACGGCTCGCCTACGACCGGCACACCTGGAAAGAGATCGCGCACCTGCTGGCCAACCTGCCGGTCGCGCTGCTCGGCTTCACCTACGTCGTGACGGTGCTGTCCACCGGTTTCGGGCTGACCGTCACGGTGATCGGGTTCCCGCTGCTCGCGGCCGGGCTGGTGGGTGTGCGGCAGCTGGGCCGGATGGAGCGGGCGAGGGCCAGGGCGCTGCTCGGGGTGCGGGTGGACGAGCCGAGCCGGCTGCGGCTGCTCGGCGGGGGCGGCTTCTTCCCGCGGTTGTGGATGCAGCTGAAGGACCCGGTGGGCTGGCGCACGGTCCTGTACGAGTTCATCCGGCTGCCGTGGGGCGTGATGACCTTCGCCGTCACGCTGGCCTCGCTGTTCGTGCTGTGGCCGGTGCTGCCGTTCATCGCGCGAGGTCTGGCCAACGCCGACCGGGCCATGGTGCGCGGGCTGCTGTCACCCTCCGACGAGCTGGAGCGGCGCATCGCCGAGCTGGAGTCGGACCGGGGGGTGGTCGTCGACACGGCGGCGGCCGACCTGCGGCGTATCGAACGGGACCTGCACGACGGGGCGCAGGCCCGGCTGGTGGCGCTGGCCATGGGGCTGGGTCTGGCCAAGGAGAAGGTGCTGGAGGATCCGGACGCGGCGGCGGCGATGGTCGAGGAGGCGCACGGCGAGGTGAAACTGGCGCTCCAGGAGCTGCGGGACCTGGCCCGCGGCATCCACCCGGCGGTGCTGACCGACCGCGGGCTGGACGCGGCCCTGTCCTCGGTGTCCTCACGATGCACGGTCCCGGTGAAGGTGACGGTGGACCTGGCGGAGCGGCCGGCCGCGGCCATCGAGGGCATCGCCTACTTCACCGTCTCGGAGCTGCTGCAGAACGTCAGCAAGCACAGCCGGGCCCGGTCCGCGTCGGTGGAGGTGTGGCGGACGGACGACCGGCTGCTCATACGGGTGTGGGACGACGGCCGCGGGGGCGCGCGCCTGGACGGCGGTACGGGGATGAAGGGCCTGGCGGACCGGCTGGACGCGGTCGACGGCCTGTTCGTCCTGGAGTCGCCGGAGGGCGGCCCGACGACGGTCACGGCGGAACTGCCGTGGCGCGAGCGCAGCCACGCCGCCGGCACGGACGGCACGGGCTAGCGGGAAGTCCTGTCCGGGACGGGAGGCGGCCCCGGGGCCGGAGGTGGGGAAAACCCCCGGCCAGGACGCCGACGGACTCCATGGTCCACCGGCCCGCGGCGGAGCAGGGTGGAGGCACGGGGGAACAGCCGCAGGACGAGGAGAAGGACGACGCCGATGGCCACGGAGTACGGACAGGGATACGGGCTCGGCGGCGAGCCCGGGTTCCCCGGGAGCACCGAACGCCGGCACCGGCTGCCGGCCGCGCTGCGGGCGCCGGTCGAGGGCCGCACCTGGCGCGAGTTCGGCCATGTGCTGCTCAGCCTGCCGATCAGCATCCTGCTGTTCACCTACGCCGTCACGATGGTGTCGCTGGGGGCGGGTCTGCTGGTGACCTTCCTCGGCGTACCGGTGCTGGCGGCGGCGCTCGCCGGCTGCCGGGGCTTCGGGGCGCTGGAGCGGACGCGGGCGCGGGCGCTGCTGGGCCTGGACGTGGCCGAGCCGGAGCCGCTGCGGATGAGGAAGCCGGGCGCCATGGCCTGGATGGGGGCCGTGCTCAAGAGCGGCGCCTCGTGGCGGGCGCTGCTGTACGCGGTGCTGCAGCTGCCCTGGGCGGTGTTCTCGTTCGTCGTCGCGGTGAACGTGTGGGTGCTGGGCTGGGCGCTGCTGACGTACCCGCTGTGGTTCTGGACGTTCCCGATGTACGGCGGGCAGGACGGGATGCAGTTGTACGGCGACGAGACGCACCGGGTGTACCTGGACAACCCGTTCGAGATCACGGTGACCGCGCTGGTGGGTCTGCTGTTCACGATCGCCACGCCGTGGATCGTGCGGGCGCTGACGATGGTGGACCGGCTGATGGTGCACGGGCTGCTCGGGCCGTCACGGCTGGTGTCACGGGTGGTGGAGCTGGAGTCGGACCGGGGCGTCGTGGTCGACACGGCCGCGGCGGACCTGCGGCGCATCGAGCGGGATCTGCACGACGGGGCGCAGGCCCGGCTGGTGGCGCTGGCCATGGATCTGGGGCTGGCGAAGGAGAAGCTCCAGGATGACCCGGAGGCGGCCGCGCGGATGGTGGACGAGGCGCACGGCGAGGTGAAGACGGCACTGCAGGAGCTGCGGGATCTGGCCCGGGGCATCCACCCGGCGGTGCTGACGGACCGGGGGCTGGACGCGGCGCTGTCGGCGGTGGCGTCGCGGTGCGCGGTGCCGGTGCGGGTCGAGGTCGACCTGGCGGAGCGGCCGGCGCCGGCGATCGAGGGGATCGCCTACTTCACGGTGTCGGAGCTGTTGCAGAACGTCAGCAAGCACGCGCGGGCGACCTGGGCGGGCGTGGAGGTGTGGCGGACGGAAAACCGGCTGATGCTGCAGGTCGTGGACAACGGCGTGGGAGGGGCGGGCACGTCCCAGTGGTCGGGGCTGGCCGGGCTGGCGGAGCGGCTCGACGCGGTGGACGGGATCCTGGTGGTGGACTCGCCGGCGGGCGGGCCGACCCGGGTGACCGCGGAGCTGCCGTGGCGGGGGGAGCACGTGCGGTGACCTCGCGGGGGCCCGGCCCCCTGTGACCCGGGGCCGGAGGGCGGAGTCCTCCGGCCCCGGACTGTGCCCGTCCGCCACCCGAATCGGTCAGCCAAGAAGACCGGTCAGCCAAGAAGCCGGTCCCATCCCCATACACCCCCCGACCCTGAAATGCTGGCCCTGTCGCACGGGTGGGCGCGGAGCCGTTGTGGGCCGCGGACGGGCGACGTCGGGCTTGGGGGGGCCGAACATCGTGGAGGATAGGGTGCGCGTGGTCATCGCCGAGGATTCAGTGCTGCTCAGGGAGGGCCTGACCCGGTTGCTGACCGACCGCGGGCACGAGGTCGTCGCCGGGGTGGGTGACGGCGAGGCGCTGATCAAGACCATCACGGAGCTGGACGCGCAGGGCGAACTGCCCGACGTGGTCGTGGCGGATGTGCGGATGCCGCCGACGCACACCGACGAGGGCGTCCGGGCCGCGGTACAGCTGCGCAAGGCACATCCCCGGCTGGGTGTGCTGGTGCTGTCGCAGTACGTGGAGGAGCGCTACGCCACGGAGCTGCTCGCGGGGTCCAGCCGGGGTGTCGGCTATCTGCTGAAGGACCGGGTGGCCGAGGTGCGGGAGTTCGTGGACGCGGTGGTGCGGGTGGCCGAGGGCGGTACGGCCCTGGACCCGGAGGTGGTGGCGCAGCTGCTGGGCCGCAGCCGCAAGCAGGACGTGCTGGCGGGACTCACGCCGCGGGAGCGGGAGGTGCTGGGGCTGATGGCCGAGGGGCGGACGAACTCGGCGATCGCCCGGCAGCTCGTGGTCAGCGACGGAGCGGTCGAGAAGCACGTCAGCAACATCTTCCTCAAGCTGGGGCTGTCCCCGAGCGTGGGCGATCACCGCAGGGTGCTGGCGGTGCTGACGTACCTCAATTCCTGACCTCGGTGTCCGGCCTCCCTTCCTGATCGCTCCATGACCTCGCTCCATGACCTCAATCCCTGACCATCCCTGACCTCGGATACGGACTCGGTCACTGACTCGTCACTGACCTCGAGCCCTGTTCGAGCCGAGGGTGTGCGGCCGGCATCCTCGGCGACGGAATCGTGTATGGAAGTCCGGACATGTCAGGGCGCAAGATCGTCTCAAAGTCGTGTCCAACATGCGAATGACCCAAAGAAGGCGACCCTTGCGGTCGTAGGGTTGATCCTGGGAAGGCCTGCGGGAAGGCCCTTCCCGGACAGCCGCCTCGAAGGAGGTCCAGTTCAGTGACCAGCCAGGTCAGTAGCCCAGCGGAGCAGGCCGACGGAGCAGTCGTAGGAGAGCAGCGCAAAGCGGCGGGCGCGAAGGACGTCCGGCGCCTGGACCGGGTGATCATCAGGTTCGCGGGGGACTCGGGTGACGGTATGCAGCTCACCGGTGACCGTTTCACCTCGGAGACCGCGTCGTTCGGCAACGACCTGTCGACGCTGCCGAACTTCCCGGCCGAGATCCGGGCGCCCGCCGGGACCCTGCCGGGTGTGTCGTCGTTCCAACTGCACTTCGCCGATCACGACATCCTGACCCCCGGTGACGCGCCGAACGTGCTGGTGGCGATGAACCCGGCCGCGCTGAAGGCCAACATCGGCGACCTGCCGCGCGGCGCGGAGGTGATCGTCAACACGGACGAGTTCACCAAGCGGGCGATGCAGAAGGTCGGCTACGCGAGCAGTCCGCTGGAGGACGGCTCCCTGGACGGCTACCACCTGCACCCGGTGCCGCTGACCACGCTGACGGTGGAGGCGCTGAAGGAGTTCGACCTCACCCGTAAGGAGGCCGAGCGCAGCAAGAACATGTTCGCGCTGGGCCTGCTGAGCTGGATGTATCACCGGCCCACGGAGGGCACGGAGAAGTTCCTGAAGGCGAAGTTCGCCAAAAAGCCGGACATCGCGGCAGCGAACATCGCGGCGTTCCGGGCGGGCTGGAACTTCGGGGAGACGACGGAGGACTTCGCGGTCTCCTACGAGGTGGCCCCGGCGGCCACGGCGTTCCCGCCGGGGGTGTACCGCAACATCTCCGGCAACCTCGCGCTGTCCTACGGGCTGGTCGCCGCGTCCCGGCAGGCGGATCTACCGCTGTATCTGGGGTCGTATCCGATCACGCCGGCGTCGGACATCCTGCACGAGCTGAGCCGGCACAAGAATTTCGGGGTGCGCACGTTCCAGGCGGAGGACGAGATCGCCGGGATCGGGGCGGCGCTGGGCGCGGCGTTCGGCGGTTCGCTGGCGGTCACGACCACCTCCGGGCCGGGTGTGGCGCTGAAGTCCGAGACCATCGGGCTGGCGGTCTCGCTGGAGCTGCCGCTGCTGATCGTGGACATCCAGCGCGGCGGCCCGTCGACGGGCCTGCCGACCAAGACCGAGCAGGCGGACCTGCTGCAGGCGATGTTCGGGCGCAACGGCGAGGCGCCGGTCCCGGTGGTCGCCCCGCGCACGCCGGCCGACTGCTTCGACGCGGCGCTGGAGGCGGCGCGGATCGCGCTGACCTACCGCACGCCGGTGTTCCTGCTGTCCGACGGCTACCTGGCCAACGGCTCCGAGCCGTGGCGCATCCCGGACCTGGAGGAGTTGCCGGACCTGCGGGTGCGGTTCGCGCAGGGCCCGAACCACACGCTGGACGACGGCACCGAGGTGTTCTGGCCGTACAAGCGCGACCCGCAGACGCTGGCCCGCCCCTGGGCGATCCCGGGCACGCCGGGCCTGGAGCACCGCATCGGCGGCATCGAGAAGGAGGACGGCTCGGGCAACATCTCCTACGCCCCGGCCAACCACGACTTCATGGTCCGCACCCGGCAGGCGAAGGTGGACGGCATCGACGTCCCGGACCTCGAGGTGGACGACCCGGACGGCGCCAGGACCCTCGTCCTGGGCTGGGGATCGACGTACGGGCCGATCACGGCGGCGGTGCGGCGGCTGCGCAGAGCCGGGGAATCCGTCGCGCAGGCGCATCTGCGCCACCTCAACCCCTTCCCGCGGAATCTGGGCTCCGTGCTGGAGCGTTACGACAAGGTGGTGATCCCCGAGATGAACCTCGGGCAGCTCGCCACGCTCATCCGGGCGAAATACCTGGTCGACGCCCACTCGTACAACCAGGTCAACGGCATGCCGTTCAAGGCGGAGCAGCTCGCCGCGGCTCTGAAGGAGGCCATCGATGGCTGAGACGTCCACGCACGGCACGGGCACCATCGAGGCGCTCTCCCTCGTCCCCAAGGCCGAGGGCAGGCAGTCGATGAAGGACTTCAAGTCGGATCAGGAAGTGCGCTGGTGCCCCGGCTGCGGTGACTACGCCATCCTCGCCGCGGTGCAGGGCTTCATGCCCGAGCTGGGACTGGCGAAGGAGAACATCGTCTTCGTCTCCGGTATCGGCTGCTCCTCCCGCTTCCCGTACTACATGAACACCTACGGGATGCACTCCATCCACGGCCGCGCCCCCGCCATCGCCACCGGCCTGGCCACCTCCCGCCGCGACCTGTCCGTGTGGGTCGTCACCGGTGACGGCGACGCGCTGTCCATCGGCGGCAACCACCTCATCCACGCCCTGCGCCGCAACGTCAACCTCAAGATCCTGCTGTTCAACAACCGGATCTACGGCCTGACCAAGGGCCAGTACTCGCCGACCTCCGAGGTCGGGAAGATCACCAAGTCGACGCCGATGGGCTCCCTCGACGCCCCCTTCAACCCGGTGTCGCTGGCCATCGGCGCCGAGGCGTCCTTCGTCGCCCGCACCGTCGACTCCGACCGCAAGCACCTCACCGAGGTCCTGCGCCAGGCCTCCGCCCACCAGGGCACCGCCCTGGTCGAGATCTACCAGAACTGCAACATCTTCAACGACGGCGCCTTCGACGCCCTGAAGGACAAGCAGCAGGCCGAGGAGGCCGTGATCCGCCTTGAGCACGGCAAGCCGATCCGGTTCGGCGGCGACCTGTCGAAGGGCGTCGTGCGGGACCAGCTGACCGGTGACCTGAGGGTGGTCGCGGTGACGCCGGACAACGAGGACCAGGTGCTCGTCCACGACGCGCACTCGGCGTCCCCGACCACGGCGTTCGCGCTGTCCCGGCTCGCCGACCCCGACACCCTCCACCACACGCCGATCGGCGTCTTCCGGTCGGTCGGCCGCCCGGTCTACGACACCCAGATGAGCGACCAGCTCGACCACGCGATCGAGCAGCACGGCAAGGGCGACCTGGCCGCACTGCTGACGGGCGGCGACACCTGGACGGTCGTCGGCTGAGCGACGGTCGCCGGCTGAGCAGCGAGAGACATCTCGGCATCCCCCGAGGCCCGGGACCGCCTGTCTACGAGGCGGCCCGGGCCTCGTCGTACGCCCGGCGGGCCCGCTCCACGTCGTCCATGCGCCGGTGCGTCCACTGCGCCAGGGCGCGGACCTGCTCGGCGGCCTCGCGGCCCAGGCCGGTGAGGGAGTAGTCGACGCGGGGCGGGATGACCGGCTTGGCGTCCCGGTGGACGAGCCCGTCCCGCTCCAGGGTCTGGAGCGTCTGCGTGAGCATCTTCTCGCTGACTCCCCGGCCTCCGGATCCGCCGATCGCCCGGCGCAGCTCGCTGAACCGGTGGGGTCGGCCCAGGAGCTCGATCAGCACGAGGACGCCCCAGCGGCTGGTCACGTGCTCCAGGACCAGCCGGTGCGGGCAGAGGGCTTCCTTTTCACTTACCGCCATGCCAGTACCTTACTTCAAAGTGGGTACTTTCCAAGAGTTAGCGCCGCCTTTAGGGTTAGTGTCATCGCACCCCACAAGGAGAGTCCCCACCATGAGCATCGTCGTCACCGGAGCCACCGGACACCTCGGCCGTCACGTCGTGGAGCAGCTGCTGGAGAAGGTTCCCGCCGAGCAGATCACCGCGGTCGTGCGCAACGCGGAGAAGGCCGCCGACTTCGCGGACCGCGGTGTGAAGATCGCACTCGCCGACTACAACGTCCCCGCGTCCTTCGACGGCCTGTTCTCCGCCGGCGACAAGGTGCTGCTGATCTCGGGCAACGAGTTCGACAAGGGCCGGGTGCGGCAGCACAAGGCCGTCATCGACGCCGCCAAGGCGGCCGGTGTCGCCCTGCTCGCCTACACCAGCGCCCCGGGCAGCCTGACCGCCGCGCTCGCCGACGACCACCGCGGCACCGAGGAGATCCTGCTGGACTCCGGTGTGCCCTACGCCCTGCTGCGCAACGGCTGGTACCACGAGAACTACACCGAGAACCTCGCCCCGGTGCTGGAGCACGACGCGGTCGTCGCCGCCGCCGGTGAGGGCAGGGTCTCCTCCGCCTCCCGCGCCGACTACGCCGCCGCCGCCGTCGCCGTGCTGACCGGCGAGGGGCACGAGAACGCGACGTACGAGCTGGGCGGCGACACCGCCTGGAGCTTCGCCGAGTACGCGGCCGAGCTGAGCCGGCAGACCGGCAAGGAGATCACCTACAACACCGTCTCCCCCGAGGCCCTGGTCGGCATCCTGACCGGCGCGGGCCTGCCCGAGCCGTTCGCCCAGATCCTCGCTGGCGTGGACGCCGCCATCGAGAAGGGCGAGCTGGTCGTCTCCACCGGCGACCTGTCCCGCCTGACCGGCCGCCCGACGACGCCGTTCGCCGACGCCATCGCCACCGCGCTCAAGGACTGACTCTCCCCCCGCCGCCACAGCCCCCGGCTGTCATGACCGTATGCCGATACGGGCATGACAGCCGGGGGCGTCCGGCGTTACCGTCGTGCTCGCGGACACATGCAAGGCGCGAAGGAGGGGCCGGTGACCGGCAAGCCGAGGGGTGAGCGGCACATAGGACTGCTGAACGGCTTCGCGGCCTACGGGATGTGGGGGCTGGTCCCCCTGTTCTGGCCCCTGCTGAAGCCGGCCGGCGCGGTGGAGATCCTGGCCCACCGGATGGTGTGGTCGCTGGTCTTCGTGGGCGCCGCCCTGCTCGTGCTGCGCCGCTGGGCCTGGGCCGGTGAACTCCTGCGGCAGCCGCGCAAGCTGGCGCTCATCACGGTCGCCGCGGCGGTCATCACCGTCAACTGGGGCCTCTACATCTGGTCCGTGAACTCCGGGCACGTGGTCGAGGCCTCGCTCGGGTACTTCATCAACCCGCTGGTCACCATCGCGATCGGCGTGCTGCTGCTGAAGGAGCGGCTGCGCCCGGTGCAGTGGGCGGCGGTCGGGACCGGCTGCGCCGCGGTCCTGGTCCTGACGATCGGCTACGGCCGGCCGCCGTGGATCTCCCTGGCGCTCGCCTTCTCCTTCGCCACCTACGGGCTGGTGAAGAAGAAGGTGAACCTCGGCGGTGTGGAGTCGCTGGCCGCCGAGACCGCGATCCAGTTCCTGCCCGCCCTCGGCTACCTGGCGTGGCTGACCGCGCAGGGCGGCTCCACCTTCGCCGCCGAGGGCGCGGGGCACGCGGCGCTGCTCGCCTCGGCCGGGATCGTCACCGCGCTGCCGCTCGTCTGCTTCGGCGCGGCTGCCATCCGTGTCCCCCTGTCCACCATCGGTCTGCTGCAGTACCTGACGCCGGTCTTCCAGTTCCTGCTCGGCATCCTCTACTTCCACGAGGAGATGCCGCCGGAGCGCTGGGCCGGCTTCGCGCTGGTGTGGCTGGCGCTGACACTGCTCACCTGGGACGCGCTGCGCACCGCGCGGCGGACCTCCCGCGCGCTCACCAGGGAGAGCAGCGCGCCCAGCACCACCAGCACGACCGGCACGGTCAGCGCCGCACGGAACGCCGACAGCGTGGCCTCGGGGCCGGACCCGGTGGAGGCCAGGCCGTAGACCGCGGTCACCGCGGAGATGCCGATCGCGGCGCCGAACTGCGTCGCCGTGGTCAGCAGCCCGCCGGCCAGGCCCTGCTCCGGCTCGGCGACCCCGTCCGTCGCCGCGATGGTCAGCGGACCGTAGGCCAGGGCGAAGGCGAGGCCCGCCAGGAACAGCGTCGGGAACATCGCGACGTAGGACCAGTCCATGCCGACCGGCAGGAACAGCGCGTAGGCGGCCACGGCCAGGGCGAAGCCGCCGACGATCACGCGGGCGTTGCCGAAGCGGGCGACCAGTCTCGGGGTGAGTGTGGGGGCGAGGACGGCGTCGATGCCCATGACGAGCAGGGCGACGGCGGTCTCGGAGGACGACCAGCCGCGCAGTTCCTGCAGGTAGAGCGTGACGACGAACTGGAAGCCGAAGAAGGCGCCGAGGAAGAGCAGCGCCCCCAGGTCGGCGCGCACGACCGGCCCCCGGCGCAGGAGGGCGAGGCGGACGAGCGGGTCGGGGCAGCGGCGTTCGACCGCGACGAAGGCACCGGCCAGGAGCAGTGCCGCGAGGCCCGCGGCCAGGGTGAGCGGCCACTGGTGGAGCCCGTGCTCCAGGCGTACGACGGTGTAGGCGGCCAGCAGCATGGCGCCGGCGGCGGTGATCGCGCCGGGCAGGTCGAAGGTGCGCCGACGGGCCGGCGGGGCGTCCCTGCGGGGGATCAGGCGTGCGGCCGCGACCAGCAGGGCGGCGGCCATCAGCACGGGTGCGAAGAACACCCAGCGCCAGCCGATCTCCGTGAGCAGACCGCCGATGACCAGGCCGAGGGAGAAGCCGGCCGCGCCCGTTCCGGCGAAGACCAGCAGGGCCTTGTTGCGCTTCGGGCCCTCCTCGTACGACGTGGTGATCAGCGAGAGCGCGGCCGGGGTCATGAACGCGGCGGCGACGCCCGTGACGAACCGGGCGACGACCAGCATCCAGCCCTCCGTCGCCAAGCCGCCGAGTCCCGAGAAGCCGAGGAAGACGGTCAGCCAGAGCAGGAACATCCGCCGCCGGCCCAGCAGGTCGGCGGCCCGGCCGCCCAGCAGGGTGAACCCGGCGTAGCCGAGGACGTAGGCGCTCAGCACCCAGGCCGCGGTACCGGTGGTCAGGCCGAGGTCGGCGCGGACGGCCGGGATCGCCACCGCCATCATCGCGACGTCGATGCCTTCGAGGAAGATCGTTCCGCACAGGACGAGCAGCAGCGCCCAGGCACGCGTGCCCATGAGTCAACACTCCTCTGGTAAGAGGCGGTTACGCAAGCGAGGGTCGGTCCCTCCTGTGACCAGGACTGCTGGAGGACCGGCGGCCGCGCTTCACCGAGTGGTGCCGGGGGCCCGGCGGACCCGGTGCGCCCGGACCTTCTCGCGGTTGCCGCAGTGCTCCATCGCGCACCAGCGGCGGCGGCCCGGGCGGGAGGTGTCGACGAAGAGCAGGTAGCAGTTGTGGGCGCCGCACTCGCGCACGCGGTGGGCGTGAGGGCCGGTGAACAGGTCGATCGCGTCGCGGGCGACGGTGGAGAGCAGGTGCGCGCCCGTGGCGCCCGGGGCCCAGGCGCGGGTGCCGTCCGGGGCGATGCGGGCGACGAGCGGGGGTCCGGCCGCGGCGGCGTTGACGACGTCCAGGTGGGCGGCGTCGAGCGGGCGGCCGCGTGCGCGGTCGGCGGCGAGCAGGAGTACGGCGTCGCGCAGGGTGCGGGCGCGCTCCAGTTCCCCGGCGGAGACGGTGAGGTCCAGTCCGTCCGGCAGCCGGCTGCGCCCGGCCCAGGCGACCAGGTCTGCGGGCTCGTGCAGCACCTCCCAGCGGGTGAAGGCGCCGGGCCCGCCGGTCGTCGTCAGCTCCAGGCACAGGGCTCCCGGGTCGAAGCGGTAGGGCTTCCCCCCGGACGAGACCAGCGTCAGGCCGGGCGTCCGTTCCGGCGATTCTCCTGCGCGTCCACTCACCTAACCAGTATAAGTGGTTACATGACGCAGACACCGGCATCAGCCGCTCCCGTGCACTGGAAGGTCGTCATCGACGCCAACGACCCGCACGCGCAGGCCGACTTCTGGGCAGCCGCCCTCGGGTACGAGGTCGAGGACAACAGCGCCCTCATCGAGAAGCTGCTCGGCTTCGGCGCCCTGCCGGAAGCGGCCACGGTCGAGTTCCACGGCCGCCGTGCCTTCCGGGACCTGGTCGCCGTACGGCACCCCGAGGACCCCGTCGAGGAGGAGAGCGGGACCGGGCTGGGGCGGCGGCTGCTGTTCCAGCGGGTGCCGGAGGCGAAGACGGTCAAGAACCGGCTCCACCTCGATCTGCACCCGGGCGAGGGCCGGCGCGAGGAGGAGGTCGCGCGACTGGAGGAGCTCGGGGCGGGCGTGCTGCGGCGGGTGAAGGAGCAGGGCGGCGAATGGGCCGTGATGGCGGACCCGGAGGGGAACGAGTTCTGCGTGCAGTGACCCCGGGCGGCGCCCGCAACGCCCTGGCCGGATCAGAGTCTTGACGGAGAGTCAGCACCAGCTTCACCATCCAGGCACCCCCTTCACTGCGGGCTGCCTGTGGACACCTCCACGGGCCACCCGCCGGAATCCGGAGCCCCCACATGAAGCTCTCCGTTTCCGCGCGCGCCCTCGCCGCAGGCGGCATGGCCACAGCCATGCTCCTGACCGGTGGTGCCGTGGCCGACGCCGCGTCCTCCGCTCCCCCCGGAGCGGCCGCCGCGCCGGACATACCCCTGGCGAACGTCAAGGCCCACCTGTCCCAGCTGCAGGCCATAGCCACCGCCAACGGCGGCAACCGCGCGCACGGCCGGGCCGGTTACAAGGCCTCGCTCGACCACCTGAAGGCCAAGCTGGACGCGGCCGGATTCACCACCACCGTCCAGCAGTTCACCGCCTCCGGCCGCACCGGCTACAACCTGATCGCCGACTGGCCCGGCGGTGACGCGAACCAGGTCGTGATGGCCGGCTCGCACCTCGACAGCGTCTCCTCCGGGCCCGGCATCAACGACAACGGCTCCGGCTCGGCCGCCGTCCTGGAGACCGCGCTCGCCGTGTCCCGGGCACAGTACAAGCCCGCCAGACACCTGCGGTTCGCCTGGTGGGGCGCGGAGGAGCTCGGCCTGGTCGGCTCCCGCACCTACGTCAACCGGCTGACCACCGGCGACCGTTCGAGGATCAGCGCCTATCTGAACTTCGACATGATCGGCTCCCCCAACCCCGGTTACTTCGTCTACGACGACGACCCGGCGATCGAGAAGACCTTCAAGGACTACTTCGGCGGCATCGGCGTCCCGACCGAGATCGAGACCGAGGGCGACGGCCGCTCCGACCACGCGCCCTTCAAGAGCGCGGGCGTCGCGGTGGGCGGCCTGTTCACCGGGGCCGGCCGGACGAAGACGGCGGCGCAGGCGGCCAAGTGGGGCGGTACGGCGGGGCAGTCCTTCGACCGCTGCTACCACTCCTCCTGCGACACCACCGCCAACATCAACGACACGGCCCTGAACCGCAACAGCGACGCCCTCGCGTACGCGGTGTGGGAGCTGTCGCGTTGAATGAATTCCGGTAGCACCCACGGCTGCCGGCCACCGGCTACCGGTTGCGGGCGCGTTCGGTGAGACGCCCCATGCGGGCGCGGGCCGACTCCAGTTCCTCGATCTCCTCGGCTGCCGGACCGCCCTCGGCGGCGAGCTCGGTCCACAGGCCGATCAGGTCGCCCCCCAGCTCCAGTCCCAGCGCCGGGTCCCGCACCGCGCGCCAGGCGGTGGCCGCGCTCCGTACGTTGCCGTAGGCGGCCTCCGCGTCGCCGGCCCGGCGGCGGGCGCGCGCCAGGTCGAGCGACAACTGGAGGGCGCGGAGCGGTTCGCCCGCCAAGTAGGCGATGTACGCGCTCAGTTCGCGCAGCCGGAGCACCTCGGGGTGCTCCGGCCCAAGCGTGTCCGACGCCGCCGCGACGGTCTGGTCCGCCAGCCCGGCCGCCGCGTCGATCCGGCCCTCCCGCACCGCCTCGTTGATCCGTGCGGCCGGCTCCGCGAGGAACGCGGGGACGGCCGGGTCGCCCGGTGCGCCTTCGTCGCCGAGCACGGCCTCCGCGACGGCGTCGAAGCCGCGCGGCGGGGTGGGCTTGGGGTCGGGGTCCGCAGCGAGCAGGGCGGCCTCGGGGACCGGTTCGGCATGCCGACGGGGGCCGGCCTCCGGGACGGGAAGCGGCCTGGCGTCCATGGGAGGGGGCGGGCCGAAGGCCCCGGTCGAGGGCGCGACGGTGCCGGGCGGCGTGGCCGTACCCGGGACGGCGTCTTCCGGTACGGCTCGCAGTTCGAACGTCGGTACGGGCTCGTCGGCCGGCTGCGCCCCGGGTACCGCCCGCAGCGGGAACGTCGGGGCGGTGCCACGCTCCGGCTCGGACCCGGGGCGCAGGACGTGGGTGGCGCTGTCGCCGCGCGGGATCTCCTGCTCCGCCGGTGCCGTCCGCACCGGCTCGGCCGTGAAGCGGCTGGAGCCGTCCGGGTCGACCTGGAGCGGGACGACGTAGCCGATGCGCTCGTCCTTGATCGTGGCGAAAACGGGGTGGCCGGTGGCGAGGGCGATGTGGTGGAGGCGGTTCAGGACGGCCTGCTGGATCTCCTCGCCGGGAGCCGCGAAGACCGGGACCCCGCCCACCGAGGCGCCGTCGGACGGGCTGCCTGGGCCTGACCCCGGGCCCGTTCCTGATCCTGGGCCCGTTCCTGATCCGGGGTCCGTCCTGGCCGCGGGGACATGGACGTCGATCGGCGCCGCCGGGTTCGCCGCACCCGCGGCCTGTTGCTGTTCCCGCTTCTTCTCGCGGCTGAGTCGAGCCATCGTCCCCTCACTCGGCGTCGCTCGGCGTCGTGCACCTACTGTCGAGTGTGTCCGCTCGCCGCCGTTTCTCACGTCACCGCGGTGTCACAGGCTCGTCCCAAGGACCGCCTTCCCCGGAACGGGTGGTTCCGCAGGGCATGAAGACCGGGAGCACGAGGGAGGAGAGGGGCATGCAGACAGGCATCCGACAGGGACCGGAGATCTGGCTCCGCGGCCCGGTGACCCGCGAGCCGGGTCCGCCGGAGCCCGCGCACGACCATGCCGCGGCACGGCGCTTCTCCTGGGTCGGTACCCACGGCGGCGCGGGCGTCTCCACCCTCGCCGCCGTCTACGGCGGTCATGACAGCGGCCGCGCCTGGCCCGGGCCGGGCGAGCCGTCGTCGGTGCTGCTGGTCGCGCGGACACACGCGGCCGGACTGGACGCGGTCGCCGGCGCGGTGGACATCTTCCGGCGCGGCCAGGCTCCGCCCGGACTCGACCTCGACGCCGTCGTCCTCGTGGCGGACGCCCCGGGCCGGCTGCCCCGCCCCCTCGCCCAGCGGGTCAGGTCCCTGGAGTCGGTCATCGACGTGTACCGCGTGCCGTGGGTGCCGTCCTGGCGGCTCGGCGAACTGGGCCGTCCGCCCCGCGAGACGACGCCCCTGGCCCGGCTGACAGGAGCGGCACGCTGACAGCCGGGCGCCCGCCGGCCGGGCCCCTGTCGGCCGGGGAGATCGCGGCGGGCGTCCGGTCCCGGGAACTGCGCGCGGCCGACGTGACCGCGGCGGCGCTGGAGCGCATCGAGGAGGCCGACCCGGAGCTGTGCGCGTTCCTCGAGGTGTGGGGTGAGGAGGCGGTGCGGCGGGCGGCGGAGGTGGACGCGCTGCTCGACCGGCGCGCCGGGGACGGGTCGCTGCCGCTGGCCGGTGTGCCGATCGCGGTGAAGGGGCGGCACGGGCTGCGCGCCGCGGGTCCGTTGCTCGCGGCCGGCTGTGTCGCCGTGGGGGCGACCTCCGTGCCCGGTCCCGGAACGCCCTGGCAGACCTGGGGGCTCGGGGCCCGGGGGCGGACCGTCAACCCGTGGCGGGCCGACCGTACGCCGGGCGGCTCCTCGGCCGGGGCGGCGGTGGCGGTGGCGGCCGGTCTCGTGCCGTTGGCCACGGGCAGTGACGGGGCCGGGTCGGTGCGGATCCCGGCGGCCTGGTGCGGGGTGGCCGGGCTGAAGACCACGGGCGGACGGCTTCCCTCCGGCGACCGTACGGGTCTTGCCGTCCCCGGCGTGCTCGCCCGCTCGGCGTCCGACGCGGCCCTGTGGTGGCGCGTGGTCTCCGAGGAACCGGTACCGGCCGCAACACCCCTCCCCGTCACCGCCGTCTGGTCCCCCGACCTCGGTTTCGCCGGGCCCGACCCGGAGCCCGTCGCACTGGCCCGGGCGGCGGTGGAGCGGCTTGTGGCGGCGGGGGCCGTACGGCTCGTACGGCCCCGGGTGCCGTTGCGGCTCGTGGACCCCGAGCCCGCCTGGGTCGCGCTGCGCGCGAACGGTGGCGGCCGGGCAGGAGCCGGTTCGGCACCCGGGGCCGGCCTGGCCGGGGCGCACCGGGTCCGGGCGGAGAACGACCGGCGGCTAGCCGAACTGTTCGCCGATGCCGCGTTGCTGCTCACCCCCACGGCGCCCACCGCGCCACACGGCCACGAGGGCCCGGGCGACCGCTACTCCACCTCGCTCACCTGGGCGTTCAACCTCAGCGGGCATCCGGCGCTGAGCCTGACCGCGGGCTTCGGCGGCGACGGCTGCCCGGCCGGGCTGCACCTGGTGGCGCCGCACGGGAGGGAGGCGTTGCTGCTGGCCGTGGCGCGCGAGGCGGAGGCGCGCCTCGGGTGCTGAGGGAACACCCTGGCGGATATACTTGCGCGCGCATATGATGCAAGCGCGCGTAATTGACGTGCGCCGACTTTCAGGGGGAAGCCATGACCCGCCGTTTCCTTTTCGTCCTGGGCAGTGCCCGCGCCGAGGGCAACTCCGAGCTGCTGGCCCGCCGGGCCGCCGAGCAACTGCCGGCGGACGCCGAACAGCGGTGGATCGACCTCACCGCGCATCCCGTGCCGGACTTCGAGGACCTGCGGCACGACAGTGACCACGTCCGCCCGACCGAGGGCAACGCGGCCCTGTTGCTCGACGCCACGCTCGCGGCGACCGACATCGTGATCGTCTCGCCCCTGTACTGGTACTCGGTCTCCGCGCACACCAAGCGCTACCTGGACCACTGGTCGGGCTGGCTGCGCACCCCGGGCCTCGACTTCCAGGCGACCCTGGCCGGGCGCACACTGTGGGGCGTCACCGCCCTCGCGCACCCGGAGGACGTCGTCGCCGACCCGCTGATCGGGACGCTCAACAACTCCGCCGCGTACCTGGGGATGCGCTTCGGCGGGGTGCTGCTCGGCAACGGCAGCAAGCCCGGTGACGTGCTGAACGACACCGGGGCACTGACCCGCGCGAAGACCTTCTTCGCGCGGGAGGCCCCGCCGGCCCGGTACCCGTACGAGCGGGACTAGAGACGGACCAGAGATGAACGAGTCCGATGTGCACGGGTCGCGACCATGACGAAGGGCGTCCGGGTCTGTGTGAGGACAGACCCGGACGCCCTTCGGGCGGCACCGTACGTATGCATCGGCGACCAGAGGGCGGCGTGCCGCCGGAAGGGCCAGCCGAACCGGACCGGAATCCCTGGCCCTCGGGCCAGGGAGCACGTCAGTTCCCGGCGTCGGCCGCCTTCACGAGCGCGTCCTTGGTGACCGCGCCCACGTAGACCTTGCCGTCGTCCGTGACGAGGGCGTTGATCAGGCGGGTCGAGAAGACCGTGCCCGAGCCGAACTTGCCGGTGACCTTGTCACCGAGCGAGTCCATGAAGCCGCCGAGGTCGCCGCCGGCCTTGCCGGAGGGCACACCCTCGCCGCCGGTGTCGAAGGTGGCTATGGCGTTCCAGCCCTCGCCGATGGTCTTCATGCCGTCGGGGCCCTTGCCGGGCTCCTCCTCGCCCTTCGGGGCGTGCCCGGGTGCCTCGCCCTTGCCGAAGGCCTTGTCGGTTGCCTTGCCGGGGGCCATTCCGGGGGCCTCGTGGGAGGCCTTCTCCTCGGTGACCTTCGCCCCCTTGGGCGGGGTGAAGTCGAAGGTCGAGGCGGCCGGCTTGGCGAAGCTCACCTTGGTGAAGCCCGCGTCGACGACGGCCGCGCCGCCGCTCGCCGGGGTCAGGGTGAACTTGAGCGGCATGCCGGTCTCCGCGTCGACGGCCACGGTGACCGCGCCGACCGTCGAGCCGGACTGCTTCGGCTTGATGAGCAGCTTGTAGGCGTCGCGGCCGGCGACCTGGGCGGTACCGTCCACGGTCACGGAGGTCGTGCCGTCGACGGCCTTGAGGGCCTCCTCGGCGAAGTCCTTCGGCGTGGCCGGCGGCTGCTGCCCCTTGTGGTGGTCCTTGTGGTGGCCCTTGTGGTGCTCCGGGCTCTCCGAGACGGTGCCGTGGTAGACCTCGTTGGACTTGCTGTCGTAGCCCCAGACGTCCTTGCCGTTGTGGACGATGCTGTACTCGGCCGCGTTCTCCAGCAGCGACAGCTTCTGCCGGTCCGGGCCGTCGGCGGCGACGCGCAAGGTGTGGGTGCCGGAGGCCAGTTCGGTGAGTCTGGCCTTCGGGTCGGCGGAGGAGCCGCCCTCGCCCTGGCCCGCGGCACCGGACATCAGGGCGGACTCCAGGCCGCCGAGGTTGGGCAGGCCCAGGTCGGTGCTGATCTTCACCGTGCCGGACAGCTGCTCGACGTCGGACTGGGCGACCTTCTCGATGAGTTGCTGGGCGGTGATCTTCGGGAGGTCGGGGTCACCGGAGTCGGCGAGTGCGGGGACCAGCCCGATCGTCGCGGCCGCCACCCCCATCACCGTGACCGGGACGACGTATCGCGCGGCTTTGCGCCGCCCGGAGCGCTGCTCGTCGACCTCCCCGCCGGTCGTGCTGTCGTCGGATGCGTACGGTGCCATGTGTGCCCTACCTCCATGGTCGGCGGCGGCTGTCCGTGTCGTCCACGCACTCGTCCCAGAGCCGCCATTCTCACCCGAACAGGTGAGGGGTGGTGTTTTCCCTGGTTTCCATCTGACCAAATCGGCCAGGGAGATACGTCAGACCCCGGACTCAACTCCGCGTACTGCTGGGGTATGACACGGAAGGGCGGCTTCTCCTCCGACCCGTAGGGGTCGGGCGGGCAGGAGGCCCTAGCCGGCCCGGTGCACCACCGCGTCGCTCAGTTCCACCAGCGCTGCCTTCGCGGCACATTCCGGCAGGGGCGCCAGCGCCGAGCCGGCGTCCTGGGCGTAGCGGACGGTGTCCCGCCGGGCCTGCTCCAGCGCCGGGTGGGCCCGCAGCAGACGCAGGGCCTCGGCGTGCCGGGCGTCGTCGGTGAGGTCGGAGTCCAGCAGCTCGCACAGGGCGACGTCGTCCGCGAGCCCGAGCCGGGCGGCGCGCTCGCGCAGCCGGAGCACCGGCAGCGTGGGAATGCCCTCGCGCAGGTCGGTGCCGGGGGTCTTGCCGGACTCGTGGGAGTCGGAGGCGATGTCCAGGACGTCGTCCGCGAGCTGGAAGGCGACGCCGAGCCGCTCGCCGTACTGGGTCAGCACGTCCACGACCGTGTCGTCGGCGCCGGACATCATCGCGCCGAAGCGGCACGACACCGCGACCAGTGAGCCGGTCTTGCCGCCCAGCACGTCCAAGTAGTGCTCGACGGGGTCGCGGCCGTCCTGCGGCCCGGCCGTCTCCAGGATCTGCCCGGTCACGAGCCGCTCGAAGGCCTCGGCCTGCACCCGCACGGCCTCGGGGCCGAGATCGGCCAGGATGTGCGAGGCGCGGGCGAAGAGGAAGTCGCCGGTGAGGACCGCGACGGAGTTGCCCCAACGGGTATTCGCGCTCGCGACGCCCCGGCGCACGGCGGCCTCGTCCATCACGTCGTCGTGGTACAGCGTGGCGAGGTGGGTCAGCTCCACGACGACGGCCGAGGGCACGATCCCGGGTGCGTGCCGGTCGCCGAACTGGGCGGAGAGCATCACGAGCAGCGGCCGGAACCGCTTGCCGCCGGCCCGCACCAGGTGCTGGGCGGCCTCCGTGATGAAGGGCACCTCACTCTTGGTGGCCTCGAGCAAGCCTTCCTCGACAGCCGCCAGTCCGGCCTGGACATCGGCTTCCAGAGCCTGGTCCCGCACGCTCAGCCCGAACGGCCCGACGTCGGTCACGAGGGGTCTCCTGTCTGCTGGTGTCTGCCGGTGCTTACGCGGATTGTCGATAGGTCGCTGCCCTCACTCGAGTCAGCGTATCCGGTCACGTTTCGATCACCGCCAGCGCCCATGGTTACAGGGCGGGTGGTATCCGATCACGACCGTTATGTTTTCGATCAGCCCATAAGAGGGGATATTTATCGACTTACCCAGAGGTAGCGAACTATGCACTATTTGCCCCGGTGAGGAAGCGAATCCCCTTTGGCGGACATTGCGCCACGCGCGTGTGATCAGTGAGTTGAATCACGCCCACGCTTCCACCGTCCCACCCGGCATGCGCCCGTACGTCCGTCCCGTTCAGGCGAGTTGAGCGTTGGCTTACGCAAAGGATCAAGTGGCCCATTACCCCCGACCAAGGTCGACTAGCGCCATATGTGACTCCACTGCTTGTTCCCGACATGTGCTGTCGCATACGTTCCGGCCCAGTCCGGCGGACGCCGAATCCTGCCACCGCCCGGACTCCCCACAGACACCGACTCACTCACGCAGGGCAGGAGCGGGGGACCCAGGTAAGTCGCCGGTCCGCACGACGGAACGGCTCGGGGTGAAGCCGCGCACGGCACAGCGCCGTACGCGGCCGGGCACCTCCCGGCCCGAACCCGACAGCTCACCTCGCAGGCGCCGGAGAGGAACATCGCCATGCCCGGACGAGGTAAGCACCGTCGACCCAGAACCAACCCGATCACCCGTCGTGTCGTGGCCGCCGGCACCGGCGGAGCGGCACTGACCCTTCCGCTCCTCGGCGCCACGCAGGCGAGCGCCGCCGAACCCCAGAGCACCGCCGCCCAGTCCGTGCCGCAGGCGGCCCAGCCCGCCAAGGCCCTCAAGTCCCTCACGTACACCGTGACCAAGGGCGACACGCTCTACCGCATCGCCGGCAAGTACGACGTGTCGGGCGGCTGGAAGCAGCTCTACAAGGACAACCGCGCCGCTGTCGGAGACGACCCGAAGCTGATCCACCCGGGTCTGAAGCTGAAGGTGAAGACGGCCAAGGCGGGCGCCGTGAAGAAGAAGGCGACCCAGTCCTCCGCCCCCGCCAAGCCGGCCGCGAAGCCCGCCGGCGGCGCCCAGGCCACCCAGGTCTCCGCGAAGACCTACGCGAACAACCTGGACGGCTGGATCCGCGAGGCGCTGGACATCATGGCGCAGAAGGGGATCCCGGGCTCGTACGAGGGCATCCACCGCAACATCATGCGCGAGTCGTCCGGCAACCCCCTGGCGATCAACAACTGGGACTCGAACGCCGCCAAGGGCACCCCGTCCAAGGGGCTGCTCCAGGTCATCGACCCGACCTTCGCCGCCTACCACGTGTCCGGCACCCCCTACGACCCGTACGACCCGGTCGCCAACATCACGGCGGCCTGCAACTACGCGGCCGACCGCTACGGCTCGATCGACAACGTCAACGGCCCGTACTGAGCCGTCCCGCCCAGCAGTCGCTCGAGGACGACGGCGATGCCGTCGTCCTCGTTCGACGAGGTGACCTCGTCGGCCACGGCCTTGAGTTCGGGATGGGCGTTGGCCATCGCCACGCCGTGCGCGGCCCAGTCGAACATCGGGATGTCGTTGGGCATGTCACCGAAGGCGATCGTGTCCGCAGGCCGCAGCCCCAGGTGCTCGGCGGCCAGCGCCAGGCCCGTCGCCTTGGTGACACCGCACGGCTGGAGTTCGACCGTGCCGGGCCCCGACATCGTCACCGTCGCCAGGGAGCCGACCACCGAGCGGGCCGTCGCCGCCAGTTCGTCGTCCGTCAGGTAGGAGTGGCGCAGCAGCACCTTGCTGATCGGCGCGCCCCACAGCTCGTCGCGCCGGTCGACCCGTACCGCGGGCAGGGTCGGGTGCGGCATGAGATAGCCCGGCTCGATCAGCGTGAGCCCGTCGACGCCGTCCTGGTCGACTGCCGCATACACCTGCCCCACCTCGGCCTCGATCTTGCCGAGGGCGGTCTCGGCCAGCTCCCGGTCCAGGGTGATCGACCACAGCAGGCGGTCCGCACCGGCGTCGTACACCTGCGCGCCCTGCCCGCACACCGCGAGCCCCGTGCACCGGAGGTCGTCCAGCAGCGGCCGCACTCTGGGTGCCGGCCGGCCCGTCACCACGAGGTGCTGGGCACCGGCGTCCGCCACCCGCCGGAGCGCGGCGAGGGACCGGTCGGACAGGGTGTCGTCGCCGCGCAGCAGCGTCCCGTCCAGGTCGGTGGCGATGAGTGAATATGCGATGGGTGCGGCCATGATCAGAGAATACGGACAACGCGCCCTCTCGTTTCATCGCGCGGTGGACGCCGATTGCCCGGTTGAAGGCCTCTGCACCAGTTGGCAACAAGATGGTCCGCTACCTACCCGTGGGGGCGTCTCGGGCGGTACCTTCCCAGTGTCCAGGGGGGACTTGATCGGGGGGTCAGGTTGAGCAGTGGGCGCATACGTGTGGCTGGGCCCGGGGAGCTCGGCGAAGCGGAAAGGGAGCGCTGGCGCGCGCTGCGCGCCGCCTCGCGGGCACCGCGCAACCCTTTCATGGAGCCGGAGTTCACCGAAGCCGTCGGCCGGGTGAGGCCGCGGGCCCGGGTCGCGGTGGTCTACGAAGGGCTGGAGCCGGTCGGCTTCCTGCCCTACGAGCGGGGCCCGTTGGGCCAGGGCCGGGCGATCGGGCTCGGCGTCTCGGACGCGCAGGGCGCGATCGTGCGCCCCGGCCTGAGCCTCGACACCGGCGAACTGCTGCGGGCCTGCTCGGTGTCGGTGTTCGCCTTCGACAACCTGGAGGCGGAGCAGCGGCTGTTCGTCCGCCACGCGGCCGAGGAGCACGCCACGTTCGTCATCGACGTGGAGAAGGGCTACGAGACGTACGAGTCGGTGCTGCGCGCCCGGTCGCCGAAGTTCCTCAAGACCACGCTGGCCAAGGAGCGCAGGCTGGGCCGGCAGGTCGGCGAGCTGCGGTTCGTGTTCGACGAACGCGACGCGGCCGCGCTGCGCACGCTCATGGCGTGGAAGTCCGCCCAGTACCGCAGGACCGGCCGCCGGGACCGGTTCGCCCAGGAGTGGATCACCCGGCTCGTCGGGCAACTGGCCCGGACCCGGGCACCGGAGTGCGGCGGCACGCTGTCGGTGCTGTACGCCGGTCAGCGGCCGATCGCCGCACACTTCGGACTGCGCTCGGCCTCGGTGCTGGCGTGCTGGTTCCCGGCCTACGACCCGCAGTTCGCGAGGTTCTCGCCGGGTCTGGTGCTGCACCTGCGCATGGCCGAGGCGGCGGCCGCCCAGGGCATCGGCATGCTCGACCTGGGGCGGGGCGCGGCCGAGTACAAGGACGCATTGAAGACGGGTGAACTGCCCGTGTACGAGGGCGCGGTGACGCGCCCGGGGCCGGGCGCGGCGCTGCACTGGCTCAGTCGCGAGCCGGCGCGCCGCGCACACGGTTTCGTCCGCGGCCGGCCGCGGCTCGCGTCGCTGGCCGCGCGGACCCTGAAGGGCGCGGCTCGGCTGCGCCGTACCTGACACGAGTGGGGGGAGGGGCGCATGGCTCGTTCGGCGCGTGCGCGGGAGGAGATACGGCGGTTCCTGGACATCGGGGCGGTGCAGGTCGCCGAGCTGGACCTCGACGGTGAGGAGGCGAAGCTCAGACCGGGTCCGGGGAGTCCACCGGTGACGTCCGGCGAGGTGTTCGTGCTGGTCAGATGGGGTGGCCGACCGGTGGGCACACTGCTCGGGCGAGTGCCGGAGGGAGTGGACGCGAAGGCCGTGCTGGCGGCGCGGGCGCGGGCGGAGTGCGCACCCGCGGTGGCCGGCGGTCCCGGGGAGCCGCCGTTCACGAGTGTCGTCGTCGCCACCCGGGAGCGTGCCGGGCAGCTGGCCCGTGCGCTGGACTCGCTGCTGGCGCAGGATCATCCGCGGTTCGACCTCGTCGTGGTCGACAACGCGCCCGTGACGGACGAGACGCGGGAGCTGATCGAGCGGAAGTACGCCGAGCGGGTGCGGTACGTGTGCGAGCCGGTTCCGGGGCTCGCAAGCGCGCACAACGCGGGACTGGAGGCCGTGCGGGGCGAGGTGGTGGCCTTCACCGACGACGACGTGGTGGCCGATCCGCGCTGGCTGACCGAGCTGACCGCGCCGTTCGCCACCGACGCCGGACTCGGCTGCAGCACCGGGCTGATCCTGCCCGCGCGGCTGACCACCCCGGCCCAGGTGCTGCTGGAGAGCCACGGCGGTTTCGCCAAAGGCTTCACTCCAAGGACGTACGACCCGGCGGACCCGCCATGCGACGAACCGCTGTTCCCGTTCACTGCGGGGCGGTTCGGCTCCGGCGCCAGCATGGCGTTCCGTACGGCGGTGCTGCGTGAGGTCGGCGGCTTTGACCCGGCCACGGGTGCCGGGACGGCCGCCCGGGGCGGCGACGACCTGTACGGCTTCGTCCGCGTCCTGGCCCAGGGCCACCGGCTGCGCTACACGCCGTACGCCCTGGTGTGGCATCACCACCGGGAGACCTGGCGGGACCTGGAGACCCAGGCGTACGGCTACGGCGCCGGGCTCACCGCGTATCTCACCGCGGTGCTGGTGAACCGGCCCGCGCTGCTGCCGGCGTTCCTCGCGCGGCTGCCGCGGGGCCTGGCCCGTGCCCGCACGCTGACGGCCGTGCGCGAGACGGAGGGCGGGGGGACGCCGGGTGATCACGACGTGCGGACGCATCCCTGGCCGCGGCGGCTGTCGCGGCTGCAGCGCAGGGGGATGGTGTACGGGCCTGTCGGCTATCTGCGGGCGCGGCGGGCGCTGCGCGCGGCCATTCGGGGGGCGGAATGAGGACATCGGCGCGGCAGCGGGGCGAGAGGCAGGGGGGCGGCAGAGGCCGCCGGGCGGAGCGCGGGGCGCGGGACGGTGAGGGGCCGATAGCCCCGCCGGCTGCCGTCGGCACCCCGGCCATACCGGTCTTCCTGTACCACTGCGTGATGGACGATCCGCCCGGCTGGATCGCCGAGTTCACGGTCACGCCGCAGCAGTTCGCCGCGCATCTCGATGCCGTGGTCCGCAGCGGCCGTACGCCCGTCACGATCGGTGCGATCGCCGATCACCTGGCCGGGCGGGCGGCCCTGCCGCCCCGGCCCGTGCTGCTCACCTTCGACGACGGTTTCGCCGACCTGCCCGGCCCCACCGCCGAGGCGCTGGCCGAACGGTCGCTGCCCGCCACCGCCTACCTCACCACCGGCGCCATCGCCCCCGGCGGCCGCAGCCTGCTGCCGCCGGCCCCGATGATGCCCCTGGACCGGGCGGCGGAGCTGGAACGTTCCGGCATGGAGATCGGCAGCCACACCGTCACCCACGCCCAGCTCGACACGCTGTCCGCGAAGGACCTGGCGTACGAACTGCGCACCTCCAAGGCCGTGCTGGAGGACGCCCTCGGGCACGAGGTCCGGCATCTGGCCTATCCGCACGGCTACAACAGCCCCCGGGTGCGGGCCATGTCGGCCCGGGCGGGTTACGAGACGGCGACCGCCGTCCGCCATGCGCTCAGCTCCGGCCGCGACGAGCGGTACCGCATCGCACGGCTCATCGTCCGGCGCACCCACACCGTCGCCGACGTCGAGGGCTGGCTGGCGGGGACGGGGGCGCGGGTGGCGCCGTACCGGGACGGGCCGAGGACGGTCGCCTGGCGGTGGTACCGGCGGGCCCGTGCGGTGGTGCACGGGCCCGAGTTCGCGGGCTGAGGGGGCACTAGTTCAGCGGCTGGTTGAGATACGGGTCGGCGGCCGCCTCGCGCAGGCTGTCCCAGGCCGCGTCGTTGGCCAGGGCCAGGTCGCAGTGGGGTCCGGGGTCGCGGTAGTTCCACTGGAGGGCGGCCTTGACGCCCTCCAGGCCCTTCAGCACCCCCGGCACCTGCGCGTACCACTCGGCCTGCCGCCGCGGGCGGGCCGGGTCCGCGGCGGTGCCGAACTCCGAGAGCATCAGCGGCTTGTCGTCGGAGATGTTCTTCCGGATCCAGTCGTGCGTGGCGTTCTGGGTCTGCGCGAAGGTCAGCCAGTCCGCGTCGTGGCAGCGGTAGTAGTTGTACTGGTTGTAGCCGATCCAGTCGACGTACTCGTCGCCGGGATACATCTTCCTGATCTCGTCGGCGTGGTCGAGGTACCCGGTGGTGATCCACGTCCACACCACGTTGTCGACGCCCAGCTCCCGGAACCGGTCGTGGATGTGCCGGTACGCCTTCACGAACTCGGCCGGGGTGCCGTTGGCCGGGGTGCGGGTGTCCATCTCCAGGTCGAAGGAGAGGAAGACCTTCTTGCCGTAGTCCTTGATGCGGCGGGCCTGGACGTCGATGACCTTCTCGTCCAGCTCGCCGGCCGCGATCTGCCGCCAGGTCGGCTGCTGCTGCTTCGTGCCGCCCCACCACTTGCTCTCCCAGGACAGCAGCAGCAGGTGGTCCTCGCCGACGCGCCGCTCCTCGGGGGTGAGCAGCCGGCCCTCGCGGCGGGTGCCCTCGGGCAGGGACATGTCGTGGTACGTGTACACGATGTCGAGTGCGCGGCCCACGCGCTTCTCGTAGGCGCGCACCTTCTCCGGCAGGTCGTCCCGCTCGTGCGGCACGAACGCGCCGAACCAGGCGCCGCAGGGCGGTTCCAGGAGCTCCGTGGGGCGGCAGTCCGCCGGGGAACCGGTGGCTCCCGGGCCGGGTCCGGAGGAGTCCCGGAGGGCGAGTCCGGCGACCAGGACCGCGCTGGCGACCGTGGCGGACGTGATCAGCAGCCGGCGCCGGCGCGATGCGACCGGGCCGGCGGCCCGCTGCTGCCCGGGAGGCCTCCCGCGGTGCTGTCGGGTCGTGGCAGGCGTACGGCGGAAGGGACGGTCGGGGCGGTTGAACCTCACTGAGCGGAACCCTTCGGTGTCCTCGGCGTCGTCCCCGCCGGCGGGGAGGCGCGCAGCGGCGGACAGAACGCGGCGAGTGTGGTCAGCAGGGTCAGCGTCAGCAGCAGGCGCTGCGCGCTGAAGGTGTGCGTGGCGATCAGCACGGTCGCGACGAGCATCACCGCGCCGATGCTCAGGAACAGCACCAGCATCAGCCGTTCCAGCAGGTCGGAGTGGCGGGCGAAGTCCGGGTCGCGGCGCTCGACGGGGCCCTCGGCGGACCGCGCCCCCAGGGCGGGGGCGCAGACCCGGACCGCGGCGGCGCCCGGGCCGGCCGCCAGGAAGAGCACGACCGCGGCGCCGCGCAGCGGCGATCCGCCGGGCAGGGCGAGTGCGGCGAGCGCCAGCCAGCCGCCGAACGGGGGCAGCATCCGGACCACGAGTGCCTGCGGTGTCATCGCTCCGCTCCCCCCGGCTGGTTCAGTACGTAGAGCTGTCCGGCACTGTTCTCAGCCACGAGCCGGAACCGCGGCGACGCGGCGACGGACTTCTGGACGCGGTCCAGCTGCGCCCGGGTGAGCTGCCCGTTCATCTCGGAGTTGGCCACCTGCCCCTGCGTGAGCAGGAAGTAGGCCCGGGCCGGGAGTTCCACCCCGGCCATGTCACTGGCGAGGGTGGCGGCCGGTCTCCGGACGATCCGGTCGACGTGACCGCGCGCGTCGTCGAGGAACCAGTAGTGGTCGACGCTCCCGTAGGACTCGTACGCCAGCGGGTAGTTGCGGTTGGCGGCCACGATGAGGGAGCCGTCGGGCGCCTGGTCGAACAGCTGCCGTACCAGGGCCACTTCCTGCGGCGGGAAGTAGTTGATCCGGTCCTTGCCGGAGTAGCTCGGGACGAACGCCAGCGTGCCGGCGAGGAGTGCGCCCAGGGGCACCCAGGTGACGAGCCCCCCTCGGAGGACTGGGGCGGGGGCGGCCTGCGGGCAGTCTGCCTCCCGCGCGGCGGCGTCGGCGGCCAGCGTGCGGACCTTGGGCAGGAGCGCGGCGGCGGCGAAGAAGGCGGCCCCGGGCAGCGTGAAGAGCAGCACCCGGAAGATCATCTCGCTGCCGTAGCTGCTCGCCGCGACCATCGGCAGCGGGGCCGCCGCGACCAGCAGCAGCGGCCGGGCCCGGTGGCGCAGCACCCGCTGGCGCAGCACGCCGTACGCCGCGAGCAGCAGGACGGACCCGGACAGCAGCCGGGCCGCCCAGGAGGTCGCGATGGCCCCGGTGCCGGTCGGGGTGGCGCCGTAGCCGGTCTCGACGTTGGCGCCGACGTCGCCGATGGAGCGGATCATGCCGGGCATCGCCTCGGACAGGAAGGGCAGCGCGGCCGTGAGGCACC
Source organism: Streptomyces sp. NPDC033136 (assembly GCF_055578235.1). Classification (NCBI taxonomy): domain Bacteria; kingdom Bacillati; phylum Actinomycetota; class Actinomycetes; order Kitasatosporales; family Streptomycetaceae; genus Streptomyces; species Streptomyces sp. NPDC033136. The sequence continues at coordinate 55,051 of NZ_JBVIPD010000023.1, read as the reverse complement.
AGGCCAGGAAGATCACGACCGTGGTGGCCACCGGGACCCAGTCGCGGTAGCGCCGGCTCAGGCACAGGGCGAGCAGGCAGACGACCAGCATGCCCGGGGTGAGCTGGTGGGAGATGACGATCGCCGTGATCATGACGGTGATCACCACCGTCCACACGGCCTGCCGCGGCCGCCCGCGCCGCACGGCGGACCGGCCGAAGCGGCGCAGGACCACGGCGAGGACGCCGACGTGCAGCGCGTACGCCACGGACTGGGGCGAGAAGTAGTCCTGTCCGACCCAGTTGGCGACGTAGAAGAGCCAGACCGCGGTCCAGATCAGCCGCCGGTCCTCGGTGAAGGTGCGGTAGATCAGCAGCAGCGGGAGCAGCAGCATCAGGCTGGAGGCCAGGGGCCACCAGGCCATGAACATCGTCGAGGACTCCACGCCCAGCAGCCGCACCAGGGCGGCCTGGGCGGCGAAGAAGCCCGGCCACTGGTCGTACACCGCCATGTCGCCGACCTGGTCGGCCGCCTGCAGGCCCCCGGCCGTCAGCAGATGGTCGATGACCGCGTCGTGCTTCCACGCCCAGGCGTAGAGCGGGGTCGGGTAGAGCACGGCCTGGGTGGCGCGCTCCATCACCAGCAGTGCGAGGACGTACGCCGCCGCCCAGGCGCCCGCCCGGCGCGGATCGCGGACCGTGAACCAGAAGCCGGCGGTGAGCACCACGAGCCCGGCCCAGAAGGCCGGGTGCAGCGCGGTGACCAGCCCGTAGTCGTCGAGCCGCGAGACGTCGGTGTGCCGCACGGCGTACGCCCAGAGCCCGAGCGCGGCCAGCAGCGGGACGGCGGGTCGGGCTAGCGCGCGGCGCCCCCGCAGGACGGGGGGCAGGTCGGACAGGTCCGTCACGGGCTCATGGGCGGGGCTCGACGACTCCGAGGAGGAAGGGCTGGAGGACTGGCTGGAGGCCTCGGGGTGGGTGCCGGGGGTGTTCGCGCCGCCCCGAGCCGGTGTGGGTTCTGGCGTGGATCTCTCCCTCGGAGTGACTGGCGGACGCACGGTGGTTCCCCCCTGGCGGTTCGGCTCTGTTCGGCTGGGCTTGATCAGTCGCTGGGTCGGCCGCCCGGCTGTCCGCCGGCCGTACGGTTTCCTGTGGAGCGGGAGAAGCGGGCGGGGCCCCACGCCGACGCGGCCCGGCGGAAGAGCGGCGGGAGCAGGACGAGTACGGCGAGTACGGCGAGCAGGGGCGGCGTGAGGGATGCGAGCGCGTCGCGCCACACCCAGCCGCCGACCGCGACGAGATACAGAACCCCCCAGCGTGCCGGCCACGGCAGCCGTCCGCCCGCGCTCGCGAGCAGCAGCCACAGCGGCACGAGGCACAGCAGCTGGCAGACCGGCGGCGCCCAGCGCAGCAGCGGCTCGGGCCCGTCGAGCCCCAGCACATCCGCGAGGAAGCCGGCCGTCTTCGTGTACAACGCCCCGTCCACCGGCCGCGGTTCCCGCCCGAGGGCGACCGGCGCGGCGTACAGGGCGAGCAGGACGGCGTACAGCGCTGTCCCCGGCAGCCAGGGGTCGCGCCGGGCGCACAGGGTGACGGCGGCGACGAACACCACGAGCAGCAGACCGCCCGCGGTGAGCGACGGCAGCGGCAGGCCCTCCAGCAGCTGACGTCCTGTCAGGGTCGCGTCGGAGGCCCCGCCGAGCCACGACAGGTCCGGCAGCGGCGCCCAGAAGAACACGGTGGCCACACCGAGGAGACTCCACAGCGCACCCCTCAGCCGCCGCTCCCCCGGCTCGTCGTCCGCGGGCGGATCTCCGGACTCGTGCGGCGGCTCGCGGGTGGGTCCCTCCGGCCGCACGATCAGCGCCAGTGTGTCCGCCTGCAGCGCCTCGCGTTCGTATCCGGGGCGCCCGATGAACAGCGTGACCGTGTCCTGGTCACCGTCCTCGGGCCGGTACGCGGCCTTGCGGGCCCAGGTCGTGCCGTATCCGGCGGTGGCGTTCAGCTTCGCCCACCGGGTGCCGTAGGAGGAGGAGGCCGGCGGGCGGACCGCCGGTGCGCCGCCGCCGGGGCGCAGTGCGGTGCGCAGCCCGGCCGTGGAGACGACGGCGATCAGCGTCATGCTCAGCAGCACCGCCCAGCCGGCGCCGGCGATCCCGGCCGGCGTGAACAGCATGGCCGCGCTGCCCAGCACCAGGGCGCACATGGTCCCTTGGAGCGCGGCCAGCACACCGGTGCGCCCCTGCACGCGCAGCACGCCGATGTACAGCTCCACCACGACCCGCGGCAGCGCGCCGAGGGCGAGCAGCCGCAGCACGGTCGAGCCGTGCTCGGCGTAGTCCGGGCTGAAGGGCATGAGGATGTACGGAGCGAAGAGGACCAGCACCAGCACGATCGGGACCAGCAGCAGTGTCATGCGCCGCAGAGCGCCCCGGACGCCGTCGGCGAGCCGGCGCGGGTCGTGCGAGGCGTGCGCGGTGAGGGACGAGGCCATGTTGATGGCCAGGAACTCCATCGTGCCGCCGACGGTGTACGCCACGTAGAAGTAGCCGTTCTCCGCGGCGCTGAAGCGGACCGCGACCATCACCGGCAGCAGGTTGATCATCGCCAGGCTGAACAGCGCGCCCAGCGAGTCCCCGGCCAGGAAGCGGCCCATCTCCCGGACTCCCGGAGGGGCTTTGTCGCGGTCGGCCACCGCCTGGCGCGGGATGAGCCAGCGGAAGATCAGCCAGCCCAGGGGCAGGGTGGAGAAGGCGATCGCCACGGCCCAGGAGACGAAGATGCCGAGGACCGGCAGCGCGCCGGCGAAGACTGCCAGCAGGGCCAGCTTCCCGATCGAGAACACCGCGTTCCCGGCCGGCACCCACTCGGCCTTGCGCAGCCCGGTGAGCACCCCGTCCTGCAGCGTGAGCAGCGCCCAGGCCACGCACGCCGCGACGAACACCGCCCCCGCCATGGGCGTCCCCAGGGGCGCGTACGACGCTCCCCACGCGTCGATCGTGAGCAGGAAGACGGCGGCGGCGAGCGCCACGACCAGCGAACTGGCCACGTACGTGCCCGCCACCAGGCGCCCGGTCCTGCGTCCCGCGCGCGGGACGAACCGGACGACGGCGCCGATCATCGTCGTCGCCGTGATGCTGGCGAGCAGCCGCATCGCGGCGATCGCGGCCGAGCCCTGGCCGACGGCCTCCTCGGTGTAGTAGCGGGCGGCCACCAGCCAGAACCCCAGGCCCAGTACGGCGGAGACGCCGGTGCTGAGCATGAGGAAGTAGGCGTTCTTGAACAGCGAGTCGTGGCCGTGCTCGCTGCCGTCGGGCTTCGGTCCGCCGCCGTCGGTGCGCGCGGCGGCGGGCTCGTGCACCTGGATCTCAGCCACGGGACTGATCCGGCCTTCCCGGTGTCGGCATGCTGCGGGGTGGTTCTCCCGGTGCCTCGACCGGCCGTGCCCCGGACCGCTCCAGCACCTCTACGACCGTCCGGGCCCGCAGCGGGTCCACGGGCAGCGCATGCCGCGCGAACCAGCGGGCCGCCTCGGGGGCCGGCGAGGGGTCGGTGAACTCCGCGCCGGCGTAGTCGTCCAGCGGCGGGTCGTACAGGTAGCCCACGACGACGCCCCTGCGCGCCAGGGCGGCGATCGCCGCGTCCCGGTCCGCCACGAACAGCGGGACCCGGAACAACGGCTGCGTGCCGTGGGCGTCGCGCGGCTTGGCCCACGGTGTGGACAGCAGCACCTCCGTGCCCGCCCGGCAGGCGTCCAGCACGTCGTCCAGCCGGTCGAGCCCGCGCCCGACGCGCCCCAGCCGGAGCCTGCCGGACGCCCGGCGGTAGTCGTGCATGTCGACGCGGACCCACGGGTGGTGGGCTTCCAGCCCGGGCGCCTCGCGGGCGGCCCGCGCGAGTTCGTCCGGGCGCAGCGGCATCCGGATCTCCTCGCGGTCCGCCAGCCCCAGCAGCCGGACGGCGGCCCAGGCGGCCCGCCGCAGCCGCAGCCCGCGCACCGCCGCCTCCGCGTACGGCCGGACCGCGAAGGCGAGTTCGGAACTCAGCCTGCGCGGCGCCAGCAACCCCGCGCAGGTCTTCTCCACCGCCTCCCGCAGCCCCGGATCGGCGAGCGAGAGCATGCCTCCGGTCTTGGCTCCCACGTGCTTGGACAGGCTGAACACGGACGCGTCGCCCCACGCGCCGACCGGCCGGTCCCCCACCCGGCTGCCGATGGCGTGCGCCCCGTCCTCGAACAGCGGGATCCCCAGCGCGTCGCACTTCTGCCTCAGCCGCGGCGCCGGGTCCGGGTTCCCGTACAGGTTCGTCGTGAGCACGGCCGACACCGAGCCCCACGTCGCGTCCGGCACGGCATCGATGTCGATGGACGCGTCGAGCGGGTTCAACGGCGCCTGCACCGGGCGCAGTCCGGCCGCGAGCACGACGAAGAAGATCACGTCGTCGTTGACCGGCGACATCAGCACCCGGCCGCCGGGCGGGCACCAGTGGCGCAGTGCCACGTACAGCCCGAGACGGCACGACGGTACATACACGCATTCCCGGCCGAGCCGCCCGCGCATGGTCTCTTCCAGCCGCTTCGGCCGAACCCCACGCCGCACCGGACCCGGACCGGCCTCCCCAATGGCCATCCGCCCCCCTGATGTGCCGTAGGAACGCCCCCTCCCCGAGGCCTTCCGGCACCCGCCCAGAGTCGCCCCGTTCGCACCGCTCCGTCAAGATTGCGTCGCGTCCTGTGGATAACTTCCGGCACGTACACATGTGCGGCCTCTCCCTCCCCGCCGGACACGGTCGACGGGCCCTGTCCGGCCGCACCCGGCCCACCTGCCCCGTTCGCCGCCCGCGCCTCCTCGGACCCTGCCCGGGACGGGCGCGTCGCACGTAACGTGTGGCACGACCACGAACACGTGGCGACGACATGGCACACCCGAAAGCGAGGCAGCACCCGATGCCCCCCTTCGATGTCCCCGAGGGCGACCCCTTCGGCCCGCACAACCTGCCGTACGGCGTGTTCTCCCTCCCCGGCTCCTCCGACCGGAGCGTGGGTGTCCGGCTCGGCGACCATGTGCTGGACGCGGGCGCGGCGGCCCACGCGCTCGGCTCCCCCTACGCCTCCCTGCTCGCGCAGCCGACCCTCAACCCGCTGCTGGCCGCGGGCCGCACGGCCTGGTCGGACGTCCGCCGGGCGCTGACGGCCTGGGTGACCGTGCCGTCCCACCGCGAGACCGTCGAAAAGCTGTTCCACCCGCTGTCCTCGGTGACCCTGCACCTGCCCTTCGAGGTCGCGGACTACGTCGACTTCTACGCCTCCGAGAACCACGCCCGGAACGTCGGGCAGATCTTCCGCCCCGACGCCGAGGACTCCCTCACCCCCAACTGGAAGCACCTGCCGATCGGCTACCACGGCCGCTCCGGCACGGTCGTCGTCTCCGGCACGGACGTCGTACGGCCGTCCGGCCAGCGCAAGGCGCCCGCCGACACCGCGCCCGTCTTCGGCCCGTCCGTCCGTCTGGACATCGAGGCGGAGGTCGGCTTCGTGGTCGGCGTGCCGTCCCGGATGGGCGAGCCGGTGTCTCTCGACGACTTCGGCGAGCACGTCTTCGGCCTCTGCCTCCTCAACGACTGGTCCGCGCGCGACATCCAGGCCTGGGAGTACGTCCCGCTCGGCCCGTTCCTCGGCAAGTCCTTCGCCACGTCGGTATCGGCCTGGATCACCCCGCTGGACGCCCTGGAGGAGGCCCGGGTGGCCCCGCCGGCCCGGACGCACGAGCTGCTGCCCTACCTGGACGACGGCGACGAGGAACCCGGCGGCTACGACCTGCGGATCAGCGTCGCGGTCAACGGCCACGTCATCTCCGATCCGCCCTTCTCCACCATGTACTGGACCGCCGCCCAGCAGCTGGCCCACATGACCGTCAACGGCGCCTCCCTGCGCACCGGCGACCTGTACGGCTCCGGCACGGTCAGCGGGGCGGCGGAACGGGAGCGCGGCTCCCTGCTGGAGCTGACCTGGAACGGCCGCGACCCGCTCGAACTCCCGGACGGCAAGCGGACGTTCCTGGAGGACGGCGACGAGGTGACCCTCTCGGCCTGGGCCCCGGGCCCGGACGGCGTGCGGGTGGGCCTTGGCGAGGTGACGGGACGGGTGGTCCCGGGAACGGCGTGAGCGCGGCCGGGCCCGGGGCGAGGTCGCGGGGCACGTGGATCCGGGAACGGCATGATCCCGGCCAGGCCCGGGGCAGGGTGACGGGGCGGGTGGTTACGGACGCGGGGTAAGCACGGCCGGGCCCCGTGGAAGGCGACGGGGCGGTGGTCCCGGGAGCGGCTTGAGCCCGGCCTGCCCGGGCCAAGTGGCGGGGCACGTGGATCCGGGAACGGCATGATCCCGGCCAGGCCCGGGGCGGGGTGGTCGTGCATCTCGCGGGCGATGCAGGCGCGTTCGGCGGCGGTGGCGAGCTGGGCAGGACAAGTGGACCCGGAAACGGCATGAGCACGACCCAGTCCCGGGGCCGGGGTGCTGGACAGGCCCTGCCCGGCACCGCTCCCCGGCCCACCAGTCTGGCCGACAGTCGTCCTTCCCGGCACTGCTGTTGGTGTTCGGCCCCTGACTCGCACCGCCCGGCCCGTCATACTGGGCGCCGGGCGGTCTGTTCGCACGGGCGCGGTACACGGGACGTTCGCCGCGCTCACCGCGCTCACCGCGGTCACCGCGCTCACGGGTACGCGCAGCCGGGTCCTCGGCGAGGACGGCAGCCGCGTCATCGGTGCGCACGGCAGCCGCGTCCGCCGTGCGCACGGCGACCGCCCACCCCCGCACGACCCGTAGCCGCCCCTCTTCCGACCAGGAACCGGAGCCCGTGGCCATGACCGTCTGCCTGCTCCTGCTGAGCGTTGTCGCTGTGACGGCCGCCGTCCCCGTTCCCCGTGCGCTGATGCGGGCCCCGTGGCCGGAGCGGGAACCGGTGGTCGCGCTGTGGGTGTGGCAGTGCCTGGTCGCCACGGTCCTGCTGTGCTGCGTGACGGCTCTCGCCCTGGGCGCGGCCGCCGTGTTCGGCACCGTCCGCGCCCAGCTCTTCGCCCCGGCGCCGCCCGCGGTGACGGCGGCGTACGACCTGTCCGCCGCCCCCGCGTGGGCGGCGGCCCTCACCCTCCTGCTGGCCTGCGGTGCCGCCTGGACGACCGCGATGCTCGCGCGGGAACTCGTCGAGGCACGCAGGCGCCGCGCCCAGGCCCGCGCCCACCTGCGCGAACGCGCCCCCGATCTGCCCGCCGACCTGCCCGCCGCCCGCGGTCCCCTCCTGGTCCTGGAGGACGAGTACCCCGACGCCTGGTGGATGCCCGGCAACCCTCCCCAGCTGATCGTCACCACGGGCGCGCTGCACCGCCTCACCGGCCACCAGCTCGACGCCGTCCTCACCCACGAGCGCGGCCACGCCCGCGCCCGCCACGACTGGCTGCTGCACCTGTCCACCGCGCTGGCCACCGGCTTCCCGCGCATCCCGCTGTTCGCCCACTTCTGCGACCAGACCCACCGCCTGGTCGAGCTGGCCGCCGACGACACCGCTTCCCGCCGCTGCGGCCACCTCACCACAGCCCTGGCCCTGATCGAGCTCAACCAGCACCGCGGCGTCCTGTCCTGCGCCTCCAGCCACCGCCTGCTGGGCGAGCGGGTCGACCGGCTCCTGGAACCGCCGCCCCGGCTGGGCCGCAGGCACCGGGCTCTGACGACCACCACGGCCGCGCTCGTGCCGCTGCTGCCCCTGCTGATCGTGTTCGCGCCGGGGCTGACCGCCCTGTCGTAGCCGTACGGCCCGGGCGACCGGTGGCGGACCGCGGGTCCGACCTGCTGCCCGGCACGCTGCCCCGCCGGGGGTCGGCAGCCGGAACTCGTCCCTATGTCCAGTCGGGCTCCGGCTCCCCGTCCAGCTCCGGCCACGCGTCCGGCTCGCCCGCGTCCTGGCCGGGTGCCTCAGCCACGGTCGGGCCGGTCCCCGCTGCCGATCCGGCCGCCGGAGCCGCACCAGGCGGGCCACCCAGTTCCCCGAGCACCCCCAGCACCCCCTCCCCGTACGTCGCCAGCTTCTTCTCGCCCACGCCGCTGATCCCGCCCAGCTCCCCCACCGACGTCGGCCACGCCAGGGCGATCTCCCGCAGCGTCGCGTCGTGGAAGATGACGTACGCCGGGACGCCCTGCTCGCGAGCCTGCTCGGCCCGCCAGGCACGCAGAGCCTCGAACGCCGGCAGCAGTTCCTCGGGCAGCTCGGCCGCGGCCGTCTTGCCCTTTCGCTCGCCCCGCCCGGAGCCCGAGGACGACGAGGAACCCGACCGGGAGGTCACCGGCTTCTCCGGTTCCTTGCGCAGCGGCACCTCCCGCTCCCGCCGCAGCACCGTCCCGCTGGCCTCGGTCAGCACCAGCGTGCCGTACTCGCCCTCGACCGCGAGCAGCCCCTGGGCCAGCAACTGCCGGATGACGCCCCGCCATTCGCCTTCGGTCAGATCGTCGCCGATGCCGAACACCGACAGCTGGTCATGGTCGAACTGGATGACCTTGCCGGTCCGCTTCCCCAGCAGGATGTCGACGATCTGCACCGCGCCGAACTTCTGCCCGCGCTCCCGCTGCAACCGCACCACCGTCGACAGCACCTTCTGCGCCGCGACCGTGCCGTCCCAGGTCTCCGGCGGGGTCAGGCAGGTGTCGCAGTTGCCGCAGCCGGCCGGGTCCGGGTCCTGGCCGAAGTAGGCGAGGAGCTGGCCCCGGCGGCACTGGGCCGTCTCGCACAGCGCCAGCATCGAGTCCAGGTGGGCCTGGGCCCGCCGCCGGAACGCCTCGTCGCCCTCGCCGGACTGGATCAGCTTGCGCTGCTGTATGACGTCGTTGAGGCCGTATGCCATCCAGGCCGTCGACGGCAGCCCGTCACGCCCCGCCCGGCCCGTCTCCTGGTAGTAGCCCTCGACCGACTTGGGCAGGTCGAGGTGGGCGACGAAACGGACGTCCGGCTTGTCGATGCCCATCCCGAAGGCGATGGTCGCCACCACGACCAGGCCGTCCTCCCGCAGGAAACGGGACTGGTGGGCCGCGCGCGTACCCGAGTCCAGGCCCGCGTGGTACGGGACCGCCTCGACGCCGTTGCGGCTCAGGAACTCGGCCGTCTTCTCGACGGAGTTGCGCGACAGGCAGTAGACGATGCCCGCGTCGCCCGCGTGCTCCTCGCGCAGGAAGGCCAGCAGTTGCTTCTTCGGGTCGGCCTTCGGCACGATCCGGTACTGGATGTTGGGCCGGTCGAAGCTCGCCACGAAGTGCCGGGCCGTCGGCATGTTCAGCCGCTCGGTGATCTCCTGGTGCGTCGCCCGCGTGGCCGTCGCCGTGAGGGCGATGCGCGGCACGTCCGGCCAGCGCTCGCCGAGCAGGGACAGCGCCAGGTAGTCGGGCCGGAAGTCGTGGCCCCACTGGGAGACGCAGTGCGCCTCGTCGATCGCGAAGACGGAGATCTTGCCGCGCGAGAGCAGATCGAGCGTGTTCCCCAGCCGCAGCCGCTCCGGTGCCAGGTACAGCAGGTCCAGCTCTCCGGCGAGGAACTCGGCCTCCACCAGCCGCCGCTCGTCGAAGTCCTGCGTGGAGTTCATGAACCCGGCCCGCACACCCAGCGCCCGCAAGGCGTCCACCTGGTCCTGCATCAGGGCGATGAGCGGCGAGACGATCACGCCCGTGCCGGGCCTGACCAGGGACGGAATCTGGTAGCACAGCGACTTGCCGCCGCCGGTCGGCATGAGCACGACGGCGTCGCCGCCCGCGACCACATGATCGATGACCGCTTCCTGCTCGCCGCGGAAGGCCCCGTAGCCGAAGACCCGGTGCAGCGCGGTCAGCGCCTCGCCCGCGTCGGCGCCGAGGGGCCCGGCGGGGCCGCTGCCCGCACCGATCCCGGTCCCGGTCACCGCGTCCAGTTCCGTCATCACACCCGTCCCGCCCGTAGCGCCCATCGTTCCGTCCCCCGTGCGTCGCGCCTCGACCACTGCGTCCACCATAGGCGCCCGCACCGACAGCCCCGGAGTTATCCACAGGCCGTCGTCTCGGCTCACGTCAAGAACACGCCAGCCGTTCACGCGTTCGAGCGAGGCCTGGCCCTTTCCCACCCGTCGCCCGACACGCGGGCGGCGGGTGACCACCACGACGCCAAGGACAGCGGCCCGGCTCCCCGAGAGGGAAGCCGGGCCGCTGTCCCGGAGCCGGGCCCGCTGTCTCACAGCGGCAGCGGTGTCAGCGGACGAACACCCCCGCCTGCCCCGCCAGGTCCAGGAAGTACTGCGGCGCCACACCGAGCACCAGCGTGACCGCCACACCGATCCCGATCGCCGTCATCGTCAGCGGCGACGGCACGGCCACCGTCGGGCCCTCCGGCCGCGGCTCGCTGAAGAACATCAGCACGATGACGCGGATGTAGAAGAAGGCCGCGATCGCCGACGAGATCACACCGATCACGACGAGCGGGGCCGCCCCGCCCTCCGCCGCCGCCTTGAACACGGCGAACTTCCCGGCGAAGCCGGACGTCAGCGGAATGCCCGCGAAGGCCAGCAGGAACACCGCGAACACGGCCGCCACCAGCGGCGACCGCCGGCCGAGCCCCGCCCACTTGGACAGGTGCGTCGCCTCACCGCCCGCGTCGCGCACCAGCGTGACCACCGCGAAGGCGCCGATCGTCACGAACGAGTACGCGGCCAGGTAGAACAGCACCGACGAGACACCGTCCGGCGTGGTCGCGATGACACCCGCGAGGATGAACCCGCCGTGCGCGATCGACGAGTACGCCAGCAGCCGCTTGATGTCGGTCTGCGTGATCGCGACGATCGCGCCGCCCAGCATGGTGACGATGGCGACGGCCCACATGACCGGCCGCCAGTCCCAGCGCAGGCCCGGCAGGACGACGTAAAGCACCCGCAGCAGCGCGCCGAAGGCCGCCACCTTGGTCGCCGCCGCCATGAAGCCGGTCACCGGGGTCGGCGCGCCCTGGTACACGTCCGGCGTCCACATGTGGAACGGCACCGCGCCCACCTTGAACAGCAGGCCCATGACCAGCAGCGCGGCGCCGACCAGCAGCAGCGCGTCGTTGCCCATGGTGTCGGCGAGCGCCGGGGTGACGTCCTGCACGGTGCCCTCGACGACCTGCGCGATCGTCGCGTACGACATGGAGCCCGCGTAGCCGTACAGCAGCGCGATGCCGAACAGCGTGAAGGCGGAGGCGAAGGCTCCGAGCAGGAAGTACTTGACCGCCGCCTCCTGCGACATCAGCCGCTTGCGGCGGGCCAGCGCGCACAGCAGGTACAGCGGGAGGGAGAAGACCTCCAGCGCCACGAACAGCGTCAGCAGGTCGTTGGCCGCCGGGAAGATCAGCATGCCGGCGACGGCGAACAGCAGCAGCGGGAACACCTCGGTGGTGGTGTACCCGGCCTTGACCGCGGCCTTCTCGCTCTCGCTGCCCGGCACGGAGGCGGCCTGCGCGGCGAAGGAGTCGACCCGGTTGCCGTGCACCACGGGGTCCAGCCGCCGTTCGGCGAAGGTGAACAGGCCGACCAGGGCCGCCAGCAGGATCGTGCCCTGCAGGAAGAGGGCCGGTCCGTCCACCGCGATCGCGCCCATCGCCGCGATGTGCGCCTTGGTCGTGCCGTACCCGTCGGCCGCGAGCGCGACGACCGCGGCGAAGGCGGCGGCGAGCGCGACGACGGACACGAACATCTGGACGTAGTAACGGGACTTGCGCGGTACGAACGCCTCGACCAGGATCCCGATGATCGCCGCACCGACGATGATCAGGGTCGGGGCGAGCTGCCCGTATTCGATCTTCGGCGCGTCGATCTTCGAGATCGGGTCGGCCGCCGTTGTCCACAGGCTGTGGACGGCTGATGCGCTCACTTGGCCGCCTCCACCTCGGGCTGGGGGTCCTTCTTCTGTACGTCGGACATGGTCTGCTCCACCGCCGGGTTCACGATGTCCGAGACGGGCTTCGGGTAGACACCCAGGAAGATGAGCAGCACGACCAGGGGGGCGACGACCACGAGTTCACGCACCCTCAGGTCCGGCATCGCCGCGACCTCCGGTTTCACCGGGCCCGTCATCGTCCTCTGGTAGAGGACGAGGGTGTAGAGCGCGGCGAGGACGATGCCGAAGGTGGCGATGATGCCGATCACCGGATAGCGCGTGAACGTGCCGACCAGGACCAGGAACTCACTCACGAACGGCGCCAGTCCCGGCAGGGAGAGGGTCGCGAGGCTGCCGATCAGGAACGTGCCGGCGAGCACCGGGGCGACCTTCTGCACTCCGCCGTAGTCGGCGATGAGCCGCGAGCCGCGCCGGGAGATCAGGAAGCCCGCGACCAGCATCAGCGCGGCCGTCGAGATGCCGTGGTTGACCATGTAGAGCGTCGCCCCGGACTGGCCCTGGCTGGTCATCGCGAAGATGCCCATGATGATGAAGCCGAAGTGGGAGATCGACGCGTAGGCCACCAGCCGCTTGATGTCCCGCTGGCCGACCGCGAGCAGCGCCCCGTAGATGATGCTGATCAGCGCCAGGACGAGGATCGCGGGCGTCGCCCACTTGCTCGCCTCCGGGAACAGCTGGAGGCAGAAGCGGAGCATCGCGAAGGTGCCGACCTTGTCGACGACCGCCGTGATGAGCACCGCGACCGGAGCCGTGGACGCCTGCATCGCGTTGGGCAGCCAGGTGTGCAGCGGCCACAGCGGCGCCTTCACCGCGAAGGCGAAGAAGAAGCCGAGGAACAGCCAGCGTTCGGTGCTGGTCGCCATCTCCAGCGAGCCGTTGGCCCGGGCCTCGGCGATCTCCGTGAGCGAGAAGTTCCCGGCGACGACGTACAGGCCGACCACCGCGGCCAGCATGATCAGGCCGCCGGCCAGGTTGTACAGGAGGAACTTCACCGCCGCGTACGAGCGTTGGGTCGCCGCCGCCTTCTCGCCGTGCTCGTGGGCACGGTCCCCGAAGCCGCCGATGAGGAAGTACATCGGGATCAGCATGGCTTCGAAGAAGATGTAGAAGAGGAAGACGTCGGTGGCCTCGAAGGAGATGATCACCATCGCCTCGACGGCGAGGATCAGGGCGAAGAAGCCCTGTGTCGGCCGCCAGTGGTAGGGGCGGCCGGTCTCCTTGGGGCCTCCCCTGCTCGAACGAAGTTGAGAGCTTGGGGAAGGGTCGGCGTCGTGCCAGCCCGCGAGGATGATGAACGGGATCAGCAGGGCGGTCAGCGCGATCAGCGCGACCGCGATGCCGTCCACACCCAGTTCATAGCGGACGCCGAAGTCCGCGATCCAGGCGTGCGACTCGGTGAGCTGGTAGCGGTCGCCACCCGGGTCGAAGCGGACCAGGACGACGATCGCGAGGACGAGCGTGGCGAGCGAGAAGAGCAGCGCCAGCCACTTGGCGGCGGTGCGCCGCGCGGCCGGTACGGCGGCCGTGGCGATCGCCCCGACGGCCGGGAGCGCCGCTGTCGCTGTCAGCAGAGGAAAGGACATCGGTATCAGACCGCCCTCATCAGCAGGGTCGCGGCGACGATGACCGCCGCACCGCCGAACATCGAGACCGCGTAGGAGCGGGCGAAGCCGTTCTGCAGCCTGCGCATCCGCCCGGAGAGGCCGCCGACCGAGGCCGCCGTGCCGTTGACGACGCCGTCGACCAGGGTGTGGTCGACGTAGACCAGGGACCGCGTGAGGTGCTCGCCGCCGCGGACCAGGACGACGTGGTTGAAGTCGTCCTGGAGCAGGTCGCGCCGGGCGGCCCGGGTGAGCAGCGAGCCGCGCGGGGCGACGGCCGGGACCGGGCGGCGGCCGTACTGCGCCCAGGCGACGGCGACGCCGATGACCATCACGGCGACCGTGGCCAGCGTGACCGTGAGGGCGCTGACCGGCGGATGCCCGTGGTCGTACCCGGTGATCGGCTCCAGCCAGTGCAGGAAGCGGTCACCGATGCTGAAGAACGCGCCGCCGGCCACCGACCCGACGGCCAGCACGATCATCGGGACCGTCATGACCTTGGGCGACTCGTGCGGGTGCGGCGGGGTGTACTCGCCGCGCGTCTCGGCGGCGGGCTCCGCGCTCGGCTCGGCCGGGGACGGAGTCGGGGCGTTGCGCCAGCGCTCCTCGCCGAAGAACGTCATCAGCATCACGCGCGTCATGTAGTACGCGGTGATGGCCGCGCCGAGCAGGGCGCAGGCGCCGAGGATCCAGCCCTCGGTGCCGCCCTTGGCGAACGCCGCCTCGATGATCTTGTCCTTGGAGAAGAACCCGGACAGGCCCGGGAAGCCGATGATCGCCAGGTAGCCGAGGCCGAAGGTGACGAAGGTGACCGGCATGTACTTCCTCAGGCCGCCGTACCTCCTCATGTCCACCTCGTCGTTCATGCCGTGCATGACCGAACCGGCGCCGAGGAACAGGCCGGCCTTGAAGAAGCCGTGCGTCACGAGGTGCATGATCGCGAAGACGTAGCCGATGGGGCCGAGGCCCGCGGCGAGGATCATGTAGCCGATCTGCGACATGGTCGAGCCGGCCAGTGCCTTCTTGATGTCGTCCTTCGCGCAACCGACGATCGCACCGAACAGGAGCGTGACGGCACCGACGATGGTGACGACCAGCTGCGCGTCCGGGGCGCCGTTGAAGACGGCCCCGGAGCGGACGATCAGGTAGACACCCGCCGTCACCATGGTCGCGGCGTGGATGAGGGCCGAGACCGGGGTCGGGCCCTCCATCGCGTCCCCGAGCCAGGACTGGAGCGGCACCTGGGCGGACTTGCCGCAGGCGGCGAGCAGCAGCATCAGGGCGATCGCGGTCAGCTTGTCCTCACCGGCGGCACCGGCGAGCCCGGCCTCCCCCTGGCTGCCCAGCACCGGCCCGAAGGCGAAGGTGCCGAACCACAGGAACATCAGCATGATCGCGATGGACAGGCCCATGTCGCCGACGCGGTTGACCAGGAAGGCCTTCTTCGCGGCCGTGGCGGCGCTGGGCTTGTGCTGCCAGAAGCCGATCAGCAGGTAGGAGGCGAGACCGACGCCTTCCCAGCCGACGTACAGCAGCAGGTAGTTGTCGGCGAGGACGAGGATGAGCATCGCCGCGAGGAACAGGTTCAGATAGCCGAAGAAGCGGCGGCGCCGCTCGTCGTGCTCCATGTACCCGACGGAGTACAGGTGGATCAGCGATCCGACGCCCGTGATCAGCAGCACGAACGTCATGGACAGCTGGTCGAGCTGGAAGGCGACGTCCGCCTGGAAGCCCTCGACCGGGATCCAGCTGAACAGGTGCTGGCTCATGACGCGCTGTTCGGCGTCCTGGGCCAGCATGTCGCTGAACAGCACCAGGCCGAGCACGAAGGAGACGGCCGCGAGCAGCGTGCCGATCCAGTGACCGACCGCGTCCAGCCGGCGTCCGCCGCACAGCAGGACCGCCGCTCCGAGCAGGGGCGCCGCCACCAGCAGCGCAATCAGGTTCTCCACGATTCTCCCGACCCCTTACAGCTTCATCAGGCTGGCGTCGTCGACCGAGGCCGAGTGGCGGGCACGGAACAGGGACACGATGATCGCCAGCCCGACCACGACCTCAGCGGCGGCGACGACCATCGTGAAGAAGGCGATGATCTGGCCGTCGAGGTTGCCGTGCATGCGGGAGAAGGCCACGAACGCGAGGTTGCAGGCGTTGAGCATCAGCTCGATGCACATGAACACCACGATCGCGTTGCGCCTGATCAGCACGCCGGTGGCGCCGATGGTGAACAACAGGGCCGCGAGATAGAGGTAGTTGACGGGATTCACTTCGACGCCTCCTCGGACCGCGGGAACTTCGCCGGCCCGACCGCCCCGCGCTCCAGGCGCTCCTCGGACCGCTGCTCCAGGGCCTTGAGGTCGTTGAGCGCCTCCCGCGACACGTCACGGATCTGGCCGCGCTCGCGCAAAGTCTTGCTGACGGTGAGGTCGGACGGTGTGCCGTCGGGCAGCAGGCCCGCGATGTCGACCGCGTTGTGCCGGGCGTACACACCGGGGGCCGGCAGGGGCGGCAGTTGCTTTCCTTCGCGGACTCGCTCCTCGGAGAGTTCGCGCTGGGTCTTGGCGCGCTCGGTGCGCTCGCGGTGGGTGAGCACCATGGCGCCGACGGCTGCCGTGATCAGCAGGGCGCCGGTGACCTCGAACGCGAGGACGTACCTGGTGAAGATGAGGGAGGCGAGTCCCTCCACATTGCCCCCGGCGTTCGCCGCCCCGAGGCCGTTGAACTCTTCGAGGGAGGCGCTGCCGATCCCGGCGATCAGCAGGATGCCGAAGCCGAGGCCGCACAGCAGGGCCAGCCAGCGCTGGCCCTTGATGGTCTCCTTCAGGGAGTCCGCCGCGGTGACGCCGACGAGCATCACCACGAACAGGAACAGCATCATGATCGCGCCGGTGTAGACGACGATCTGCACGACGCCCAGGAAGTAGGCGCCGTTGGCGAGGTAGAACACCGCCAGCACGATCATGGTCCCGGCGAGGCAGAGCGCGCTGTGCACGGCCCTCCTCATGAGGATGGTGCACAGGGCGCCGACCACCGCGACGGTGCCGAGGATCCAGAACTGGACGGCCTCTGCGGTGGAGGTGGAGTAGGCGGCGAGCTGGGCGGTCATCGGTCGATCACCTTCTCCGACGCCGGCTCGGTCCCGCCGAAGGTCGAGTCGGCCTCCTGTACGACCTCGCCCTTGGAGTGGGCGACCTGGGGCTCCGTACCGGGAGCGGCCTCGGTGACCAGGCCCCGGTAGTAGTCCTGCTCGTCCATGCCCGGGTAGATGGCGTGGGGCGAGTCGACCATGCCGTCCTCGAGACCGGCGAGCAACTGCTCCTTGGTGTAGATGAGGTTGGCGCGGCTGGAGTCGGCCAGCTCGAACTCGTTCGTCATCGTGAGCGCGCGTGTGGGGCACGCCTCGATGCACAGGCCGCACAGGATGCAGCGGGCGTAGTTGATCTGGTAGACGCGGCCGTACCGCTCCCCCGGCGAGTAGCGCTCCTCGTCGGTGTTGTCCGCGCCCTCCACGTAGATGGCGTCGGCGGGGCAGGCCCACGCGCACAGTTCGCAGCCGACGCACTTCTCCAGGCCGTCCGGATGGCGGTTGAGCTGGTGCCGTCCGTGGAAGCGCGGAGCCGTGGTCTTCTGCTGCTCCGGGTACTGCTCGGTCAGCCGCTTCTTGAACATGGCCTTGAAGGTCACGCCGAAGCCGGCCACCGGGTTCTGGAACCCGGGCTTGGTGTCCTTCGGTTCCTCAGCCATCGGACGCCTCCTTTCCATCCGTAGTTCCGCCCAGAGATTCGTCACTCTGAGTATCGGGCCCACCACTGACAATCAGCTCCCGCTCCCTGCGCGAGCGACGTCGCGGGACGGGTGGGAGTTCCTGTCCCGGCAGGGGCGGCACCGGGAATCCGCCCGCCATCGGGTCGAAGGCGGCCGGGGCCTCGGCGGGCTGCTCGTCCTGCTTCGCCTTCTCGCGGAACAGGTCGACGACGTAGGAGAGCAGCAGCAGGGCGAGTACGGCGCCGCCGACGTAGAGGGCGATGTCGGCGAAGTCGTAGCCCTCGTTCCTGAGGGCCCGGACGCTCGCGACGAGCATCAGCCATACCAGCGCGACCGGAATGAGGACCTTCCAGCCGAGCTTCATCAGCTGGTCGTAGCGCACGCGTGGGAGGGTGCCGCGCAGCCAGACGAAGAAGAAGATCAGCATCTGGAGCTTGACTACGAACCAGAGCATCGGCCACCAGCCGTGGTTCGCGCCCTCCCAGAAGGTGCTGACGGGCCAAGGGGCCCGCCAGCCGCCGAGGAACAGCGTCACCGCGATCATCGACACGGTGACCATGTGGATGTACTCGGAGAGCATGAACATCGCGAACTTGATGGAGCTGTACTCGGTGTTGAAACCGCCGACCAGGTCACCCTCGGACTCCGGCATGTCGAACGGGGCCCGGCTGGACTCGCCGATCATCGTCACCATGTAGATCAGGAACGAGACCGGGAGCAGCGCGAAGTACCAGCGGTCCTGCTGGGCTCCGACGATCGCCGAGGTGGACATCGAGCCGGCGTAGAGGAAGACCGAAGCGAAGGCGGCGCCCATGGCGACCTCGTACGAAATGATCTGGGCGCACGAGCGGATACCGCCGAGGAGCGGGTACGTCGATCCGGAGGACCATCCGCCCAGGACGAAGCCGTACACCCCGAGAGAGCCGATGGCCAGGATGTAGAGCATCGCGACCGGCAGGTCGGTGAGCTGCATCGTGGTGCGCTGGCCGAGGATCGAGATCTCGTTGCCGGCCGGGCCGAAGGGGATCACCGCGATGGCCATGAAGGCCGGGATGGCCGCGATGATCGGCGCGAGGACGTACACCGCCTTGTCCGCGCGCTTGACGACCACGTCCTCCTTGAGCATCAGCTTGATGCCGTCGGCGAGGGACTGGAGCATGCCCCAGGGGCCGTGCCGGTTGGGGCCGATGCGCCGCTGCATCCAGGCGACGACCTTGCGCTCCATGACGATGGAGACAAGGACGGTCACCATCAGGAAGGCGAAGCAGAACACCGCCTTGATGACGACCAGCCACCACGGGTCCTGGCCGAACATCGAGAGGTCTTCAGCGGCGAGGTACGGGCTCATGCCTCCACCTCCTTGGGGGCCTCGCCGGCGAGTGCCGCCGGGCCGATGCGGACGAGGGAGCCGGGCCGCGCCCCGGCGTCGGAGGCGACGCCGCCGCCGGTGGAGTTCAGCGGGAGCCACACCACCCGGTCGGGCATCTCACTGATCTGGAGCGGAAGTGCGACGGCTCCCATGGGACCGGTGACCGCGAGGAGGTCGCCGTCCTCGACGCCGGCCTCGGCGGCCGTCGCGGCCGACAGGCGCGCGCGTGCGGCGTGCCGCGTTCCGGCGAGTGCCTCGTCGCCCTGCTGGAGGACGCCCTGGTCGAGCAGCAGGCGGTGTCCGGCGAGGACGGCCTCCCCGGCGGCCGGCCGGGGCAGCGCGCCCGCGGTCTCCCGGGGCTCGCCGGCGCGCGGGCCGTCCCAGGCGCCGAGCCGGTCGATCTCCGCCCGGACGGTGCGCAGATCCGGCAGTCCGAGGTGGACGTCCATGGCGTCGGCCACCATCTGCAGCACGCGCGCGTCGGTGGGCGCCAGGCGCCGGGTCATGTGGTCGGGCTTGAGCGCGGCCTCGAAGAAGCGGACCCGGCCTTCCCAGTTGAGGAAGGTGCCGGCCTTCTCGGCGACCGCGGCGACGGGCAGGACCACGTCGGCCTTGCGGGTGATCTCGCTGGGCCGCAGTTCGAGCGAGACCAGGAAGCCGACCTCGTCGAGGGCCGCACGCGCGCGTGCCGGGTCGGGCAGGTCGGCGATCTCCACGCCCGCCACCAGCAGGGCCTGGAGCTCCCCGGTCGCGGCGGCCTCGACGATCTGGCCGGTGTCGCGGCCGTAGCGGTGCGGGAGAGCGGCGACGCCCCAGACGCCGGCGACCTCGTCCCGCGCGCGCGGGTCGGTGGCCGGGCGCCCGCCGGGCAGCAGGGACGGCAGCGCGCCCGCCTCGACCGCGCCGCGTTCCCCGGCCCGGCGCGGGATCCACACCAGCCGGGCGCCGGTCGCGGAGGCGGCGCGGACGGCGGCGGTGAGCCCGCCGGCCACGGCGGCCAGCCGCTCGCCGACGACGATCACCGCGCCCTCGGCGCGCAGCGCCTCGGCGGCGAGAGCGCCGTCGTCCTCCAGGCCGACGTTGCCGGCGAGCGCGTCCAGCCACTCGGTCTCGGTGCCGGGAGCCGCCGGCAGCAGCGTCCCGCCGGCCTTCTCCAGACCCCGGGTGGCGTGCGTGCCGAGCGAGAAGGTCTTCTGCCCGTGCCCCCGCCAGGCCTTGCGCAGCCGCAGGAAGACGCCGGGCGCCTCCTCCTCCGCCTCGAACCCGACCAGCAGGACGGCCGGTGCCTTCTCCAGCGCGGTGTACGTGACGCCCGTGCCGTCGAGGTCCCTGCCGCGTCCGGCGATCTGGGCGGCGAGGAAGTCGGCCTCCTCACTGCTGTGCACGCGGGCGCGGAAGTCGATGTCGTTGGTGTCGAGCGCCACGCGCGCGAACTTGCTGTACGCGTAGGCGTCCTCGATGGTGAGGCGGCCGCCGGTCAGGACTCCGGTGCGGCCCCGGGAGGCCAGCAGCCCCTGGGCCGCGATCTGCAGCGCCTCGGGCCAGGAGGCCGGTTCCAGCTCGCCCTCGGCGTTGCGCACGAGCGGTGACTCCAACCGGTCCCGCTGCTGCGCGTACCGGAAGGCGAACCGTCCCTTGTCGCAGATCCACTCCTCGTTGACCTCGGGGTCGTCGGCCGCGAGCCGCCGCATGACCTTGCCGCGCCGGTGGTCGGTGCGGGTGGCGCAGCCGCCGGAGCAGTGCTCGCACACCGACGGGGAGGAGACGAGGTCGAAGGGGCGGGAGCGGAATCGGTACGCCGCCGAGGTCAGCGCGCCGACGGGGCAGATCTGGATGGTGTTGCCGGAGAAGTACGACTCGAACGGGTCGCCCTCGCCGGTGCCGACCTGCTGGAGCGCGCCCCGCTCGATCAGCTCGATCATCGGGTCGCCCGCGACCTGGTTGGAGAACCGGGTGCAGCGGGCGCACAGCACGCAGCGCTCGCGGTCGAGCAGCACCTGCGTGGAGATAGGGACGGGCTTCTCGTACGTCCGCTTCCTGCCCTCGAAGCGGGACTCGGAATGGCCGTGCGACATCGCCTGGTTCTGCAGCGGGCACTCGCCGCCCTTGTCGCAGACCGGGCAGTCCAGCGGGTGGTTGATGAGCAGGAGCTCCATCACACCCTTCTGGGCCTTCTCGGCGACCGGGGAGGTGAGCTGGGTCTTGACCACCATGCCGTCGGTGCAGGTGATGGTGCAGGACGCCATGGGCTTGCGCTGGCCCTCGATGTCGACGATGCACTGGCGGCAGGCGCCGGCCGGGTCGAGGAGGGGGTGGTCGCAGAACCGGGGGATCTCGATGCCGAGCTGTTCGGCGGCCCGGATGACCAGGGTGCCCTTGGGCACGCTGATCTCGACGCCGTCGATCGTCAGCGACACGAGGTCCTCCGGCGGGACCGCCGCCTCTCCCCCGCCTGAGGGAGAGCTGGTGGTCACGGTCATGCGTTCACCTCCGTGCGGTCGGCCCAGGCCGTCGACTTGGCCGGGTCGAAGGGGCAGCCCCGGCCCGTGATGTGCTGCTCGTACTCCTCGCGGAAGTACTTGAGAGAGGAGAAGATCGGCGAGGCGGCGCCGTCACCGAGGGCGCAGAAGGACTTGCCGTTGATGTTGTCGGCGATGTCGTTCAGCTTGTCGAGGTCGGACATCTGTCCCTTGCCGGCCTCGATGTCGCGCAGCAGCTGCACGAGCCAGTAGGTGCCTTCGCGGCAGGGCGTGCACTTGCCGCAGGACTCGTGGGCGTAGAACTCTGTCCAGCGCGTCACGGCCCGCACCACGCAGGTCGTCTCGTCGAAGCACTGGAGAGCTTTGGTGCCGAGCATGGAACCCGCGGCGCCCACTCCTTCGTAGTCAAGAGGGACGTCGAGGTGCTCGTCGGTGAACATCGGGGTCGAGGAGCCGCCCGGCGTCCAGAACTTGAGGCGGTGCCCGGGGCGCATTCCGCCGCTCATCTCGAGGAGCTGGCGGAGGGTGATCCCGAGCGGCGCCTCGTACTGGCCGGGGCTGGCGACGTGGCCGCTGAGGGAGTAGAGGGTGAAGCCGGGCGACTTCTCACTCCCCATCGACCGGAACCAGTCCTTGCCCCGGCTCATGATCGCGGGAACCGACGCGATCGATTCGACGTTGTTCACCACAGTCGGGCACGCGTAGAGGCCCGCGACAGCGGGGAAGGGGGGACGAAGCCGCGGTTGGCCCCGTCGGCCTTCGAGCGAGTCCAGCAGCGCGGTCTCCTCGCCGCAGATGTACGCGCCCGCGCCCGCGTGCACGGTGATGTCGAGGTCGAGTCCGCTGCCCAGGATGTTCTCGCCGAGGAAGCCCGCCTCGTAGGCCTCGCGGACGGCCGAGTGCAACCGCCGCAGCACCGGGACGACTTCACCACGCAGATAGATGAAGGCGTGCGACGACCTGATCGCGTAGCACGCGATGATCATGCCCTCGATGAGGCTGTGCGGGTTCGCGAAGAGGAGCGGGATGTCCTTGCACGTCCCGGGCTCCGACTCGTCGGCGTTGACAACAAGATAGTGCGGCTTTCCATCCCCCTGGGGAATGAACTGCCACTTCATGCCCGTGGGGAAGCCCGCGCCGCCGCGCCCGCGCAGACCGGAGTCCTTGACGTACGCGATCACGTCGTCCGGCGACATGGCGAGCGCCTTGCGCAGCCCCTCGTAGCCGTCGTGCCTCCGGTACACGTCCAGCGTCCAGGACCTGTCCTGGTCCCAGAAGGCCGACAGCACCGGTGCGAGCAGTTTCTCGGGGCTCATGTCTTTCAGCTCGGGTGCCAAGGTCATCACTCCCCCTCCTCGGCGGCAGGCCCAGCCGGGTGGGCCGGATCGGAGGCCGACGTCTCCTGTGGCGCGTCGTGCGAGCTCAAGTGCTCCGTCGGTGACGGGTCGTGCGGTGCCCCGGTCCGGGCCGCCTCACCGCGCGGGTGGACCACGCGCGCGGGAGAGGCCTCTCCCTTGGCGAGCTTCAGGCCGACCAGGGAGGCGGGTCCCGCGCTTCCCCCGGACTCCACGGCCCCGTCCCGCTCGTCGGGGAAACCGGCCAGGACCCGGGCGGTCTCCTTGAAGGTGCACAGCGGAGCCCCGCGCGTGGGCGCGACCGGCCGTCCCGCGCGCAGGTCGTCGACGAGGCGCTTGGCGCTGGCCGGGGTCTGGTTGTCGAAGAACTCCCAGTTGACCATCACGACCGGCGCGAAGTCGCAGGCCGCGTTGCACTCGATGTGCTCCAGGGTGACCTTGCCGTCGTCGGTGGTCTCACCGTTGCCGACGCCCAGGTGCTCCTGGAGGTCCTCGAAGATCGCGTCCCCGCCCATCACGGCGCACAGGGTGTTGGTGCACACCCCGACCTGGTAGTCACCGCTCGGCCGGCGCCGGTACATGGTGTAGAAGGTGGCGACGGCGGTGACCTCCGCCGTGGTCAGGCCGAGCACGTCCGCGCAGAACCGCATGCCGGTGCGGGTCACGTGCCCTTCCTCGGCCTGCACGAGATGCAGCAGCGGCAGGAGGGCGGACCGGGAGTCCGGGTAGCGGGCGATGACCTCGCGCGCGTCGGTCTCCAGACGGGCCCGGACGTCGTCCGGGTAGGCGGGTGCGGGCAGTTCGGGCATGCCCAGGCTGACGCCCCGCTCGGAAGACGATGTGGTCATCGGTCGACGCCTCCCATCACGGGGTCGATGGACGCGACGGCGACGATGACGTCGGCGACCTGGCCGCCCTCGCACATCGCCGCCATGGCCTGCAGGTTGGTGAAGGACGGGTCGCGGAAGTGGACCCGGTAGGGGCGGGTGCCGCCGTCGGAGACGACGTGCACCCCGAGTTCGCCCTTGGGTGACTCGACCGCCGCGTACGTCTGTCCCGGCGGGACGCGGAAGCCCTCGGTGACCAGCTTGAAGTGGTGGATCAGGGCCTCCATGGAGGTGCCCATGATCTTCTTGATGTGGTCGAGGGAGTTGCCGAGCCCGTCGGGCCCCAGGGCGAGCTGGGCCGGCCAGGCGATCTTCTTGTCGGCGACCATGACCGGGCCGGGCTGGAGCCGGTCCAGGCACTGCTCGATGATGCCGAGCGACTGGCGCATCTCCTCCAGCCGGATCAGGAAGCGGCCGTAGGAGTCGCAGGTGTCGGCGGTCGGGACCTCGAAGTCGTAGGTCTCGTAGCCGCAGTACGGCTGGGCCTTGCGCAGGTCGTGCGGCAGGCCGGTGGAGCGCAGGACCGGTCCCGTCGCGCCGAGGGCCATGCAGCCGGCCAGGTCGAGGTAGCCGATGTCCTGCATACGGGCCTTGAAGATGGGGTTCCCGGTGGCGAGCTTGTCGTACTCCGGGAGGTTCTTCCTCATCGTCTTCACGAACTCGCGGATCTGGTCCACCGCGCCGGGCGGCAGGTCCTGGGCGAGTCCGCCGGGGCGGATGTACGCGTGGTTCATCCGCAGGCCGGTGATCAGCTCGTAGATGTCGAGAATGAGTTCACGATCACGGAACCCGTAGATCATGATCGTGGTGGCGCCGAGTTCCATGCCGCCGGTGGCGATGCACACCAGGTGCGAGGACAGCCGGTTCAGCTCCATCAGGAGCACGCGGATGATCGAGGCGCGGTCCGGGATCTGGTCCTCGATGCCGAGGAGCTTCTCGACGCCGAGGCAGTACGCCGTCTCGTTGAAGAACGACGTCAGGTAGTCCATGCGCGTCACGAACGTGGTGCCCTGCGTCCACGTCCGGTACTCGAGGTTCTTCTCGATGCCGGTGTGCAGATAGCCGATGCCGCAGCGGGCCTCGGTGACGGTCTCGCCGTCGATCTCCAGGATCAGCCGGAGCACGCCGTGCGTGGACGGGTGCTGCGGACCCATGTTGACGACGATGCGTTCGTCGTCGGCACGGGCCGCGGACTGGACGACCTCGTCCCAGTCGCCGCCGGTGACCGTGTAGACGGTGCCCTCTGTGGTCTCCCGAGGGGAGGCGTGCGAAGTGCTCATGAGTACGACCTCCGCTGGTCCGGAGCCGGGATCTGGGCGCCCTTGTACTCGACGGGGATGCCGCCGAGGGGGTAGTCCTTGCGCTGCGGAAAGCCCTGCCAGTCGTCCGGCATCATGATCCGCGTCAGGGCCGGGTGACCGTCGAAGACGATGCCGAAGAAGTCGTACGTCTCGCGCTCGTGCCAGTCGTTCGTCGGATAGACCGAGAACAGCGACGGGATGTGCGGGTCGCTGTCGGGGGCGCTGACCTCCAGGCGGATCACCCGGTTGTGGGTGATCGAGCGCAGGTGGTAGACGGCGTGCAGTTCGCGGCCCTTGTCGTTCGGGTAGTGGACGCCGCTGACGCCGGTGCACAGTTCGAAGCGCAGGGCCGGGTCGTCGCGCAGGGTGCGGGCGACGCGGACCAAGTGCTCGCGCTCGATGTGGAAGGTCAGCTCGTCGCGGTCGACGACCGTCCGCTCGATGACGTTGTCCGGGAGCAGGTCCTGCTCCTCCAGGGCGCCCTCCAGTTCGTCGGCGACCTCGTCGAACCAGCCGCCGTAGGGGCGGGTCGCCGGTCCCGGGAGCCGGACCGAGCGGACCAGGCCCCCGTAGCCGGAGGTGTCGCCCCCGGTGTTGGCGCCGAACATGCCGCGCTGGACGCGGATCTCCTCGCCGCCGTCACCGCGCTGGCCCGGGAGGTTCGACGCGCTGAGGTCCTTCTCGGGGTTCGCACCGTTGGTGCCGTTCGCGTCGCTCACCGCAGCAGCCCCTTCATCTCGATCGTGGGCAGGGCCTTGAGCGCCGCCTCCTCCGCCTCGCGTGCCGCCTCCTCGGCGTTCACGCCGAGCTTGGAGGACTGGATCTTCTGGTGGAGCTTGAGGATGGCGTCCAGCAGCATCTCCGGCCGGGGCGGGCAGCCGGGGAGGTAGATGTCGACCGGCACGACGTGGTCGACGCCCTGGACGATGGCGTAGTTGTTGAACATGCCGCCCGAGGAGGCGCAGACCCCCATGGAGATCACCCACTTGGGGTTCGGCATCTGGTCGTAGACCTGCCGGAGCACCGGCGCCATCTTCTGGCTGACCCGGCCGGCGACGATCATCAGGTCCGCCTGGCGCGGCGAGCCCCGGAAGACCTCCATGCCGAAGCGCGCCATGTCGTAGCGGCCCGCGCCGGTGGTCATCATCTCGATGGCGCAGCAGGCGAGGCCGAACGTGGCGGGGAAGACGGACGACTTGCGCACCCAGCCCGCGGCCTGCTCGACGGTGGTCAGCAGGAAGCCGCTCGGCAGCTTTTCTTCGAGTCCCATGACGTGTGGCTCCTCAGTCCCATTCCAGGCCGCCGCGCCGCCATACGTACGCGTACGCGACGAAGACGGTGAGCACGAAGAGCAGCATCTCCACGAGCCCGAAGATCCCCAGGGCGTCGAAGGTGACGGCCCAGGGGTAGAGGAAGACGATCTCGATATCGAAGATGATGAAGAGCATCGCCGTCAGGTAGTACTTGATCGGGAAGCGCCCGCCGCCGGCCGGCGTGGGGGTCGGCTCGATACCGCACTCGTAGGCCTCGAGCTTGGCGCGGTTGTACCGCTTGGGCCCGATCAACGTGGCCATGACCACGGAGAAGATCGCAAAGCCTGCCCCGAGCGCTCCCAGTACGAGGATGGGCGCATAAGCGTTCACCGCTCCTCGCTCCTCTCAGTCGGCACTGACTGCTGGCGGTTTGCGTCGGGCTCACATCCGCCCCACCCGTCCCTCGAACCCCGCCCGCCCCGGCGAAGATCGGGAACATGTGAAGCAGGTCACAAGCCCAACCGCGTGCATCTTATGCCCGACGCTCTGTGATCTGCGACACGGGGTATTGCACAAGCTTTGTGATCTCCACCACCTGACGATCGATCATGGAGTCGGATGAGCGGTGATCTTCACACTCGAAGCGTCCGAGTGATCACCAGAGGTGACATTTTGCCTCGTCAGCGCAGGCCGGAGGATGCGTCTCCATATCAAGAGGGTTCCCGTGCATGCAAATTGGTGAGGGACTTGATCTCTTGATAGAGGCGCGTTCACACATCAGGGGGCACTCGGACCGGAGTGTGGACGCGCACGGAGCGGGCGTGAACGCGTGCATCCGTTCACGATCTTCGCGAGGTCGTGATCCGGTCGTGATCTACGCGCCGGGACGCGCTCGCCATGACGACCGTTCCGTGACCTCCGTCACATGGATGAGAGGCTCATGAGAGCGGGGCTTGGCCAATCAACCCAACCAATGGTAGGCGCGGGGCAATTCGGGCGTATTGATCAAAGGGCGTGATCACAGCCTGGTTACGGAGCGCCCGCAATGTCCGTTACGGCGTCAATAAAGGGTCTCGCGCGGGGTTTTTCGGGGCCCCATTGAGCAATTGTGGCGCAGCACACGTTTCTTGAAGATATGAAGGAGCCCCTGGTACCGGTTATTCCCATGTCCCACACCGCTCACATACGCAGCCACCGGAAGCCCCGCCGCAGCGCGACCTCTTCGATCGCCATGCGTGCCGGAGTTGCCGGTGGCGTTCTCAGCATGGCAGCGGCGGGTGCGTCGGCCTCGGCGAGCGCCGCCGAGCCGGTGACGCAGACCATCGAACTGCCCACCCTGACGGCCGACCTGTCCGCTCAGGTCGCCCAGTCCGCTGCCGCCACCCAGCAGGCGGCCGCGAACTACGAACTGCGCGCCGAGCGTGACGCCGCCGCCGCCAAGGCCGCGGCGGAGGCCAAGAAGGACCTCGCCGAGGCGAAGAAGAAGGCGGAGGCCAAGAAGAAGGCCGCCGAGGCCGCCCGCAAGGCCGCCGCCGAGCGCGCCACGCGCAGCGCCGAGCGCGCCACCCTCTCCGCCTCCGCCCCCACGTCCACCTCCACGTCGGTGTCGGCGCCTGCCAGCGGCAGCGTCGCGACCGTCATCTCCTTCCTGAAGGCCCAGGTGGGCGACGCCTACGTCCTGGGCGCCACCGGTCCCAACGCCTGGGACTGCTCCTCCCTCGTGCAGGCCGCGTACAAGCAGGTTGGTGTGGACCTGCCGCGCGTCTCACAGGACCAGTCGATGGCCGGCACGGACGTCTCGCTGTCCAACCTCCAGGTCGGCGACATCCTCTACTGGGGCGGCAAGGGCTCCGCGTACCACGTGGGTGTCTACATCGGGAACGGCCAGTACCTGGACGCGGCCAACCCGTCCAAGGGCGTCGTCATCCAGGACCTGTCGGGTTACCCGGCAGATGGCGCGGTGCGCGTCCTCTGAGGCCGCGCTCGTACTGAAGCACGCATAACGGGCCAGAGGGCCGCTGCCACTCGGGGCAGCGGCCCTCCCGGCATGCCCAGAACTCCCCCGATGCCCCACCAGAGCCTTCCAGGGCCCCTCAGGGCGCCTGCCCGGGGCCGGACGGGCCCGGCGCCCCCAGCCGGTGCCCCAGCGCGTCCACGCCCTTCAGGGCCGCCCAGCTCCGGCGGCCGGTACAGCTCCAGCACACCCGCCGGCGCCCGCACCCGCCGGCGCCCGGCGTCCGGGAGCGGAAGGGCGCGCCGCGGCGGACGGCGGACCGCCGCGAGGCGGTGCTCGCGCCGGGCGGCCGGCATCGCGGCCCCGAGCGGCGGACCGGGCCTTCGGAGCCGAAGGCCCGGGTGCCTGGTCAGGCCTTCGGCGCCACCTTGCTCAGGCCGTTGATGATGCGGTCCATCGCGTCGCCGCCCGTCGGGTCGGTGAGGTTCGCGAGGAGCTTCAGCGTGAACTTCATCAGCAGGGGGTGCGTGAGACCGCGCTGGGCGGCGATCTGCATGACCTTCGGGTTGCCGATGAGCTTCACGAAGGCACGGCCCAGCGTGTAGTAGCCGCCGTAGGTGTCCTTCAGGACCCGCGGGTAGCGCTGCAGGGCCAGTTCGCGCCCCGCGGGGGTCGCGCGCGCGTGGGCCTGGACGATGACGTCGGCGGCGATCTGGCCGGACTCCATGGCGTAGGCGATGCCCTCGCCGTTGAACGGGTTCACCAGTCCGCCGGCGTCGCCGACGAGCAGCAGGCCCTTGGTGTAGTGCGGCTGCCGGTTGAAGGCCATCGGGAGCGCGGCGCCGCGGATGGGCCCGGTCATGTTGTCGGGGGTGTAGCCCCAGTCCTCCGGCATGGACGCGCACCAGGCCTTCAGGACCTCGCGCCAGTCCAGCTCCTTGAAGGAGTCGGAGGTGTTGAGAACGCCCAGGCCGACGTTCGACGTGCCGTCGCCCATGCCGAAGATCCAGCCGTAGCCCGGCAGGAGACGGTCCTGGGGGCCGCGGCGGTCCCACAGTTCGAGCCAGGACTCCAGGTAGTCGTCCTCGTGACGGGGGCTGGTGAAGTACGTCCGCACGGCGACACCCATCGGGCGGTCCTCGCGGCGGTGCAGGCCCATCGCGAGGGACAGCCGGGTCGAGTTGCCGTCGGCGGCCACGACGAGCGGCGCGTGGAAGGTGACCTCGCGCTTCTCCTCACCGAGCTTGGCGTGCACGCCGGTGATGCGGCCCGTGCGGTCGTCGACGATCGGCGCGCCCACGTTGCACCGCTCGAACAGCCGGGCGCCGGCCTTCTGCGCCTGCCGGGCGAGCTGCTCGTCGAAGTCGTCGCGCTTGCGGACGAGGCCGTAGTCGGGGAAGGAGGCGAGATCCGGCCAGTCGAGCTGGAGCCGCACCCCTCCGCCGATGATGCGCAGGCCCTTGTTGCGCAGCCAGCCGGCCTCCTCGGAGATGTCGATGCCCATCGCCACCAGCTGCTTGACGGCACGCGGGGTGAGGCCGTCACCGCAGACCTTCTCGCGCGGGAACTCGGTCTTCTCCAGCAGCAGGACGTCGAGCCCCGCCTTCGCGAGGTGGTAGGCGGTGGTGGAGCCGGCCGGCCCCGCGCCCACGACGATCACGTCGGCGGTGTTCTCGGAGAGGGGCTCGGTCACGACGGTCACGGCGGGATCTCCCCAAGTTCGGAATCTTGCGTGCCGACCGGCACAGGACACGGGCAGTCTATGCAGCAGCATTCATCACCCGTCTGAAGGGCTGCCTCGTGAACCGAGCTCTCCCCGCTGTACGGCTCCGTGTCCCCACCCACGAGGACGCGTTCGCCTGGCACCGGCTCTTCGCCGACCCGGATGTCATGGAGTTCCACGGCGGCAGGGCGGCGGAGCTGTCCGTCTACGAGGAGCTCACCGCCCGCCAGCGGCGGCACGACGCCGAACTCGGTTTCTGCCTGTGGACCATGCTCGACGAGTCCGGGCAGGTCGTCGGCTTCACCGGCGCACAGCCCTGGGAGCGTGACTGGGGCCCGAAGGGCGAGATCGAGATCGGCTGGCGGCTGGGCCGGGAGCACTGGGGCAAGGGCTACGTCACCGCGGCCGCGCACCAGGCGCTGGAGCGGATGCGGTCGGCCGGCGTGCCGGGAGTGGTGGCGATGGTCGACTCCCGCAACAGCCGTTCCATCGCGGTGACCCGGCGGCTGGGGATGCGCCTCGCCGAGACGTTCACGACGGCGGCGTCGGAACGGGCGGGGCACTGCTACCGGCTCGAACTGCGAGTGCGGTCAGCCGGTGTCAGCTCTCCTTGAAGCCCCGGTGCAGGGCCACGATCCCGCCGCTGAGGTTCCGCCAGGCCACCCGCGACCAGCCGGCCTCGCCCAGCCGCTCGGCCAGGGCGGGCTGGTCGGGCCAGGCGCGGATGGACTCGGCGAGGTAGACGTAGGCGTCGGGGTTGGAGGAGACGGCCCGGGCGACCGGCGGCAGGGCGCGCATCAGGTACTCGGTGTAGACCGTGCGGAACGGCGCCCACGTGGGGTGTGAGAACTCGCAGATCACGATCCGCCCGCCGGGCCGGGTCACCCGGTGCATCTCCCGCAGCGCGGCGTCCGTGTCCCGCACGTTGCGCAGCCCGAAGGAGATGGTGACGGCGTCGAAGGTGTCGTCCTTGAAGGGGAGCCGCGTCGCGTCGCCGGCGGTGTAGGGCAGCCAGGGCTGCCGCTGCTTGCCGACCCGGAGCATGCCCTGGGAGAAGTCGCACGGCACGACGTAGGCGCCGGTGCGGGCGAAGGGCAGCGAGGAGGTGCCGGTGCCCGCCGCCAGGTCGAGGACCTTCTGCGCGGGGCGCGCGTCGACCGCCTTGGCGACCTCCTTGCGCCATCGCCGGTCCTGGCCGAGGGACAGCACGTCGTTGGTCAGGTCGTACCGTTCCGCCACGTCGTCGAACATCGAGGCGACTTCGTGCGGCTGCTTGTCCAGGGATGCGCGGGTCACGGGCCCATTCTTGCAGCACCCCCGCACGGCAGGAGCCTGGGCTTCCTCCGGGCCGCCACGTCCTCCACTCACCCGCACGGCAGCACGAACAGCGCGATCAGGACCCGGCCCACACCGAACAGGAACCACTGGCTGTCCAGCGGCAGGTACGCCTCGAAGGCCGGCACGTCCCAGAACCGGTCGATCAGCGGTACGGCGAGGATGAGCGCGATCTCGTGCCAGAGGTGGAGCGTGACCGCCCGCGCGGCACGCTCGCGGCCGCCGCCGAGGTCCGGGCCTTCGCCGAGGAGCGGGACATCGCCCGGGTGTCGATGTGGTCGACGGCCCGGGACCGTCAGTGCGCGAGCGGCACCGGGACCGGCAGGGCGGCCACCGACTGCAGTGGGGTGAAGCGGACTTCGGGGCGTTCGGAAAGACGTTCGCGGGCGGAGAGCGGGAGATCAGCGGGCCCGGTACACCAAACGGCCGGCCAGCACGGTCGCCACGCAGGTCGCCGCGCCCCGCTCATACAGGGCCTTCTCGTCGGGTACGTCGAACACGGCCAGGTCGGCCCGGCCGCCGACGGTCAGCGGGCCGTGGACCGTGCCCGCGAGGTCGTACCCCTCGGCGAACGGGTCGAGGCCGGGCCGCTCACCGAGCAGGACGCCCGGGGCCCGCGTGGTCCCCACCACGGCCAGTCCGGACCGGGCGACGGCCGTGGCCACCAGCGGATCGCGGAAGCGGGCGCCGGGCGCGGCGACCGCCGTCGTGCCGTACCGCAGCATCCGCTGCAGTCCGCGCCGTACGCTGCCCGACCAGCGGGTCTCGCCGAGCTCGCCGAGGGCGGTCAGCCGCTCGCCCCACAGGGGCCGTTCGCCCAGCTCGTCGGCTTCGCGCGGGTCGGGGTGGTAGCAGTGGCGCAGCAGCCACAGCGGATGCCACTGGCGCAGGCCCGGTGTGAGCACACCCGGCCAGCGCCGCACCCGCGCGCCCGGCGCCGCGGCGGCGACCTCCTCGTACGGTCCGACGGCCGTGATCCGGTCGCCCTCCACCACGACGGCTCCGTCCACGACGGGTGCCGTGCCCGCCGGCAGGACCAGCGGGGCGGCGTGCAGCGTCAGCACAGGCGGCTCAGTTGGGCGCCAGCAGCTTCAGCTCGGGATGAGCCGTGCCGCCCTCGATGGCCGTGGAGGAGATGTGCGAGACCACGCGGTCGTCGACGGGGTCGTTCGCCGGGTCGTCGTGGACGACCAGGTGCTCGTAGGTGGTCGACCGCTGGGCGGGCACGCGCCCGGCCTTCCGGATGAGGTCGATGATCTCCATCCGGTTGGACCGGTGCTTGGCACCGGCCGACGACACCACGTTCTCCTCCAGCATGATCGAGCCGAGGTCGTCGGCGCCGTAGTGCAGGGAGAGTTGCCCGACCTCCTTGCCCGTGGTGAGCCACGAGCCCTGGATGTGGGCGATGTTGTCCATGAACAGCCGGGCGACCGCGATCATCCGCAGGTACTCGAAGAGCGTCGCCTGCGTCCGGCCCTTCAGGTGGTTGTTCTCGGGCTGGTAGGTGTACGGGATGAAGGCGCGGAAGCCGCCCGTGCGGTCCTGGACGTCCCGGATCATCCGCAGGTGCTCGATGCGCTCGGCGTTGGTCTCGCCGGTGCCCATGAGCATGGTGGAGGTGGATTCCACGCCCAGGTCGTGCGCGATCTCCATGATCTCCAGCCAGCGCTCGCCGGACTCCTTCAGCGGGGCGATGGCCTTGCGGGGCCGCTCGGGCAGCAGTTCGGCGCCGGCGCCGGCGAAGGAGTCGAGCCCGGCGGCGTGGATGCGCCGGATGGCCTCCTCCACGCTCACCTTGGAGATCCGGGCCATGTGCTCGACCTCGGACGCCCCCAGGCTGTGGATGACCAGCTGCGGGAACTCCTTCTTGATCGCCGCGAAGTGCTCCTCGTAGTACTCGACGCCGTAGTCCGGGTGGTGCCCGCCCTGGAACATGATCTGGGTGCCGCCCAGCTCGACCGTCTCGGCGCACCGGCGCAGGACGTCGTCCAGGTCACGCGTCCAGCCCTTGGCGGTGTCCTTGGGCGCGGCGTAGAAGGCGCAGAAGCGGCACGCCGTGACGCAGACGTTCGTGTAGTTGATGTTGCGCTCGATGATGTACGTCGCGATGTGCTCGGTGCCCGCGTAGCGGCGGCGGCGCACGGTGTCGGCGGCGGTGCCCAGCGCGTGCAGCGGGGCGTCCCGGTACAGCACGAGCGCCTCGTCCGAGGTGATCCGCCCACCGGCGGCCGCTCGGTCGAGGATGGGCTGAAGGTCGGCCTTCTCGGTCACCGGGCGTCCCTTTCGTAAGGGTTGTGGACGGACCAGCCCAGCGTACGCCAGCGGTTCGGGGCGCTGGACGTCAGGCCGCGCGGGCGGGGTGGGACCGCTCGGAGCCGGGCCCATGACCAAGGGCGCCAAGCCGGGGACCGGCCTGACGGCGGCGGTGTCAGGCCGTGTACGCGCCCACGAGGAGCCCGAGGAACGCCCCGGCGATCAGGAACGGGCCGAACGGGATGGCCGTCTTGCGATCGGCCCGGCGCATGACCAGGAGAGCGCCGCCGTACAGGGCGCCCAGGAGGAAGCCCGCGAAGGTGCCGAGCATCACCGTAGGCCAGCCGTACCAGCCGAGGACGGCACCGGCGCCCAGGGCGAGTTTCACGTCGCCGAAGCCCATGCCCGCGGGGTTGACGAGGAAGAGGACGAAGTAGCCGCCGCCCAGGGCGAGGGAGCCGAGCAGGGCGGTGGTCCACTCCCCCGCGTGCTCGGGGACGAAGGCGGTCAGGCCGAGCAGGGCCAGGGCGGCACCGGCGAAGGGGAGGGTGAGCGGGTCGGGGAGCCGCCGTACGCGGAAGTCGACGGCCGTGAGCAGGACGCCGACGGGGGCGAGCAGCAGCCAGACGCCGACCTCGGGGCGGGTGCCGGTGGCGGCGGCGAGGGCGGCGCAGACGAGAGCGGTGGCGATCACCAGCGGTGTCGTACGCGGGCCGTAGCCGCTTCCCTCACAGGCCGCGCAGGACGCCCGTCCCAGCCAGCCCCTGACGGCATGTCCGCCGGGGCACCGCTCCCGCCACGCCTCCCCCGAGGGGGCCGAGAAGCGGTAGGCCGCGCGCGGCAGCGACGCGCCCGCCGCCGCGCCCCACAGCACGGCGACGGCGACCAGCAGCCCGGTGCTCATCCCGCCGCGGCGATCGCGTCACGCCACGTCGGCAGCAGTTCGTCGAGCAGCGCCTCCGTGCGCGGCGGCAGCCCGCGGGCCCCGCTGCGGCCGATGAGGTCGGTGGCGAGCGCGGTCAGCCGGGACGAGTCACCGGTGGCGTGCGTGGCGCGCAGCAGCTCGTGCCACAGCCGCTCGTCGGCCGGGGCGGTGCGCAGGGCCGCGTTGAGGGCCTCGATGGCCTTCTCCGCGCGGTCCTTCTCCATGTGGAACTCGCACAGCGCGAGCCCGGTGTCCGCGACGAGCAGCGGCAGCTGGGCGTCGACGATCTCGTGGGTGAGCCACCGGTAGCGGCCCTCGGGCCGGTCGGCGAGCAGCGGCCCGCGCACCAGCACGAGCGCGTCGGTGAGCAGCCGCCCGCGCACGGCCCGGCTGTCGGCGCCCCTGCCCTGCGTCGCCTCGTGGTAGAGCGACCGCAGGACGTCCAGGTCGGACACGACCGACTTGGCGAGTGTGAGCCGGCCGCTGCTGTCGGTGCCGAGGCGGGGCGTGCCGTCGGGGTCGGTGCCGAGCCAGTCGCGCAGCCGGTCCAGCAGCGCGCCTCGTACGTCGTCGGTGACACCGCGCGGCCACAGCGCGGAGGACAGCACGCGCGGGTGCACGCCCTCACGGTGCAGGAGCAGCAGGGCGAGCGCCTCGTGCAGCAGGGCGCTGCGCTCCCCGTCCGGGGAGTCCAGGCCGATGATCTCGTACGGCCCGACGAGCCGGGCGTAGACGGCCGGGCGGCCCTGCTCGCTGATGTCGACGAGGAACGGCGGGGTGGTCGCGGGCCGGTCGGTCTCGCGCTCCGGGTCGGCCTCGACGAACAGCTCGACCACGGCGCGCTGTTGGGCGGCGGGCAGCAGCTGGGCGTCGAGTTCGAGGCCGAGGAGGGGCGCGAGCAGCTTGCCCTGGCCGGTGATCTCCATCTCCCAGGCGGCGCCCGGCAGGTCGCCGGTCTCGGTGCCGACGAGGTAGCCGATGCCGAGCCGGCCGGCGTCGGCGGCGAGTTCGGCGAGCTTGACGGCGTCCTCTGCGTTCGGCTGGGCGGCGAGCAGCACGAGGTGCGGGGCCCAACGGGTGTGCTGGGCGGGCCCGGTACGCCCCGTGAGGACGGAGTCGTGCCCGGCGGCGCCCAGCGCTCCGCGCCGCTGCCGCGTCTCGGCCTCCATGGTCTCGACGAGGGCCTCGACGTCCTCGAGGTGCCGGATCCGGTTCGGGGCGAGCGGCGTCAGGTCCGCGCCGAAGCCGACGAGCGTGATGGTCATGCGGTCGGACCAGCCGTTGGTCGCCAACTCGGCGGCGACGGAGGCGAAGACGGCGGCCCGGTCGGCCTCCCGGCCGCTCAGCGACACGATGCCGGGCACGGCCTCCAGGTTGAGCAGCAGCCGCGAGTCGTCCATGGTGCCGAGGCTGACGAGGCCGGGGTACGGCGCGGCCGTGTCGACGTCCCCGTAACGCTCGGCGTCCGTTCGGGACAGCATCCAGAAGGTCTGGTCCTGGCCCTGCTGCCAGGGCGCGGGCGGCTTGCCGGCGGGCTGGGCGAGCTGGAGGTGCAGGTCGCCGTTGCTGAGCCAGGCCGCGTACACGACCGGCAGCGCCCGCGACTCCTCGGTGAGGGAGGCCGCGAGCCCCCGCAGCGACCGGTCGAGCAGCCGTACGCCCTCGGGGTCGGCGCCGACGAGCAGCGCGTCCTGGACGTCCTGCGCGTCCCCGGTCGGCGTGGGCGGCTCCATACCGCGCCGCCCGCCGACGGCCCCGAACGCCGACTGCCACAACGCCTGCCGGCGCCGGCGCCCCAGGGCACCGAGGAGACCGGCGGCGAGCAGGGGCGCGGCGAGGAGGGCCTCGGGAAGACCGAAGGAACTGTCGGACTCGGCGCCGACGGCGGTGGCCTGCTGGTGACCGGAGCCGGAGCCCGCGGGCCGCTGCTGGTCGGGCAGGGACACCTGGGAGGTGCCGCCGCCCTGCGCCTGGTCGCTTCCGCCCTGGGCGCCGCCTCCACCCTGGGCGTGGTCGCCGGTCCGGGCGTAGTCGCTGATCTGCTGCTGCACATCGGGCGACACGTTGGGCGCCTCGTCGGGCATCTCGACGAGCTCGCCGCCGCGGGCGTCGCCCGGCATCTCCATGATCCAGCCGGGCCGGATGAGGCTGGCCTCGGAGAGCTTGGACCCGTCCGGCTGGACGCGGTCCTTGTTGAGCTCGAAGATCTCCTTGTAGCGGCGCCCGTCACCGAGGTGCCGTTCGGCTATCTCCCAGAGCGAGTCGTGGTGACGCCCCTCGGGCGGCTGGATCCGGTAGTACTTCGTGTCGCCCTGCTGGGCGCTGCCGCCTCCGGCGTCCGCGCGGGCGGCGGCGTGCGAGGCCTGCCCGGCGACGGCGGCCGCGGTGTCGGCGGCCTGCTCCTGCTGCTGGGCGAAGAAGCCCGGGGTCTGCTGGGCCGCGGCGACGGTGGGCTTCTGGTTGGCGTCGTAGCCGTTCTGCCCGAGCTGCGACAGCCCGGGCGCGAAGCTGGCCGCGGTGGCACCGACGAGCAGCAGCGCCGCGACGAGCTGCCGCGCGAGCAACTGGCTCGGCCCGGCGCCCGGCACCCGCCCCGGCACCCCGACGCCCGACAGCGCGGCCTTCATCTCCACGAGCACGCAGGCGGTGAACTGGGCCCACGCGAGCCACACGACGACGGTGAGGATGTTCAGGAACGTGTGAACGGTGATCTCTTGCTGCAGCCAGTCGAGGCTCGGCACCCCGTTCGGCAGCGGCCACCCGATCTGCGTGGCCAGCGCGCCCGGCACGCCGACGAGGAGAACGGCCAGGGCGACGAAGGCGAGGAACGCCTTGACGAAGTCCCCGAACGACCTGCGCCGGATCGTCACCGGCTGCGGAGTCCGGTTCCTGGGTGTGGCCGTGGTTCCCGTAGCTCCCGTCGTGCTTCCCGTCGTACTTCCCGTCGAGCTTGACGAGCTTGAGGTGCGGCGTCGCGGCATGGCGGGTGTCCTGGGGTCGTGTGTGGAGTGCGGTGGGGCCGGGCTGTGGGTGGGGGTGCTGAGAAGTGCGCTTGTGCTGAGGAGCGTGCTGCGGGGTGCACTGAGCCTACAGAGATCTTATTGACTCTTACTGAGGTCGTCGAAGGGTGCAGGGGCAGCACCTCGGACCACCGCCCGTTATGCCCTACGGCGGTCCCGTCAGGGCGACTTGTCCCCACTCTCACCCGATCCCACCGACATGATCAGCACCGTTCGCGACCGCCACGCCATACTCCTCACCTTCCCCACACAATCCCCCACCGCCTCTCAAGGGGCCGTTGCGCGTCGCTGATAGCTTCGTTCTCTGCCGCACACACCGAAACACCGGGGGAGAACGAACCGTGGCACGCCGCGCCCTGACCGCAACTGCCGCCGCACTGACCGCGACAGCGGCGCTTCTGCTCACCGCCTGCGGCAGTGGCAGTGGCGACTCGTCCGACGACATCAAGGGGGCGGGCAACGGCACGGACAGCCCTTCGGCTTCGGCCTCCGCATCGACGCCGACCGGCGTCAAGCGCCCTGAGATCACCCTCCCGAGCAGCTTCCGGTTGACCTTCGAGGACTGGACGAGCAGCGATCCGGACGAGCAGGCCGTACTCGACGACGGCAAGGAGCAGCTCCGAGCCGGCTACGCGGCAATCATCGAGAACAAGTCCGACGGCGGTGAGGCCCTCGCCTTCTACGACACGAAGGCCGGTCTCTCCCAGGACCGTGAGTGGATCAAGTCCTACACGGGCAAGAACGTCACCGTCATCGGCGAGCTTCCTGTCTTCGACCCTCAGGCCACACTCTTCGCGGAGAAGACCAAGGCCCAACTCAGGTACTGCACGGACGAGAGCAAAGCACAGACCAAGCACCGCAAGACGGGCGAGGTCGTGGGAACTCCTCCAGGGACCGACCCCGAAGTGGCCTATGTCGTCACGATGCAGAAGAGCGAGCAGGGCGTGTGGCAGACCGTGTCCACGAATTCCGACAGGGGCGGTTGCTCCTGATGATTCGGCACAAGCGGCCCCTGCGCACCATGGTCGCGACGGCTCTGGTGGTCGTCCTCTCCACCACGTCGGCTCATGCCGTCGGTGTGGGAAACGACAAGAAGACGTCCAAGGGGGACACCACAGGAAACGCGGGCAACGACGGAACCCTGTCGGCATCCGTCTCCAACATTCGGGTCACCTATCCGAGCGGCGGGGACGGCGGCGGCAAGAAGGGGAATCTCGGCACCGTCGACTCCAACTGGAAGCCTCCCGCCTGCTGGTACGAGCCGACCTTCACCTCCGAGCAGCTCAAGAAGTTCGTCGACACTGACGGCGGCGGCGATGTCGGCATCCACGAGTCGTGGTTCGGCAAGGGGCTGTGGACCGACCACTACAGGGACGGCAAGCCCGCGGAGAACTTCGACCTGCACTCGTCCAAGAACAGCGTCGCCGAGGGTTACGAGGGCTACAACCTCGGCAAGGACGGGTACTTCTGGCGTGGCGTCGCCCCCGACCCCAGCGACCCGAAGTCCTGGGACTGCGGCCGCATCATGTTCTGGGTCGACGCGGGCGAGGTCCCGGACGATCCGAACTTCCCCACCCCCCAGACGCTCGCCGAGTACGCCTACGACAAGGTCAAGGTCCCCGAGACCGAGGTCGAGCTGAAGCCGGCCGCCAAGTCGACGGTGAACCTCCCGACCTGGGTGTGGCTCGAC
This sequence comes from Streptomyces sp. NPDC033136, assembly GCF_055578235.1. Lineage (NCBI taxonomy): Bacteria > Bacillati > Actinomycetota > Actinomycetes > Kitasatosporales > Streptomycetaceae > Streptomyces > Streptomyces sp. NPDC033136. The sequence continues at coordinate 16,230 of NZ_JBVIPD010000023.1, read as the reverse complement.
AAGGGCGCCTTCAAGGAGGTCAAGGTCCGCGCCACCCTCCCCCACACCGGACTGTGGGCGGAAACCACCGCCAAGCCGGTCGCCCTGCACCTGGACCCGGGTACCAAGGACGCCGAGGTCTTCCCCGCCTCCGGAGACTGCGAGATCAACGACGACGGATCCATCGGCACGCCGTACACCAAGGGCAGCGCCGACCAGACCCCGCCGTGCGGCATCCGCTACCTCCGCGCGACCGACGGCACCCCGTACCAGCTCTCGGCAAGCGTCACCTGGCAGATCACCTGGGAGGGCTCCGACGGCACGGGCGGTGACCTGCCCGACGGCACGTTCGAGACGACGCAGGACCTGAACGTCCAGGAGATCCAGTCGATCAACCGCTGACAGCGGGCCGTGGGCATTCCACGAGCCGGAGCCCGCACGTGCCTGTAGTCGTCAGGCGCTCGTGGTCAGGGCTTCGAGCGCCTGGTCATAGGAACGGAACCCTGCCTAACCTTGCTCCGGCGTGTCCGCATCGGGTCGGAGGATGCCTGGGAGGTGAGCAACTCGCCACATCCTGAGGACCGGTGCCTGGGCACTCCTCCCTGTCGCCTCCGCGATGCCGGTCGCGACCTTCAGCGCCTCGGCGATCTCGGCCGCTCCTTGCCGGACATCCCCGCCGACCACGACCGCAGATGTGATGAGGGCCTGGAGGAAGGTCGTCGTCTGCAAGTCGGCGGCCATGTGACACATGCGGCGCACGACGTCCGGCCGCTCGAGGTCCTCGAGCGGCGACGGAACCCCTTGCCGTCACACGCACATCTACGTCAACAACCGTATACATACGTGAACTTACAAGGCACAACCGTTCGACGGAAAGATCGGGCCGGGGTACGGTTCTTCGAGATCAGAGTGCTGGACGTTGGAGGGCTGCCGGATGGGAAAGGGCAAGAGCGACCTCGCGCTCCCGCTGACCGAGCTGGAGAGCTACGGACGTCGGCTTCGCTCCCTCAAGACCCGTCTGAATCACACCAAGAAGCTCTTCGAGTCCTACCAGGACGACATCGGCGACGGCAGCGTCAATGACGCGCTCGGTGATTTCGAGTCCAACTGGGAGGACGGGCGTGAGGACATCACGCAGCAGCTGGATGCGCTGGCGAGTATGTCCGATGCCGTCGTTCGCGAGTTCAAGAAGCTCGACGACGAACTCACCAAGAAGGTGAACGACGCCATGAAGACGCAGGACAAGCGGGGTGGAAAGGGCGGTAGGGGCGAGGGCGGGGGGAAGTAGGCCGCTGCTGCCCGTGAGACGTCGAAAGGCCCCGGATCCGGAGATCCGGGGCCTTTCCGTGCGCTGCGTCAGGAAGCGACGGCAGCGTTGAGGTGCAGGTCCGCCGCAACGCCCTGGGGGGAGGCGGCGAGGCCCAGACCGCCACCGACGCCGGCGGTGAGGCCGGCGGCCGTGGTCTCGACGTAGAGACCGGCTGCGGCGCCGGCACCCGCGGCGACACCGCCCGCCTGGCCGCCGGCGATGGAGTCCAGCTCGGCGTCGGACATCTGGGCGGTCGCGATCTGCGGGGTGAAGGCCATGGGAGACGGTTCCCTTCGTTCAATATTTCGAAGTGCTCGAGCGTGACCGATCAAAGCACGCCGGGAGAAGCGTCGGCCAGTCACTGGCTATTGAGACGCCAGCAATTCCGGTGACCGAATTCACGTGTGTGACCATCGAGTCACCGGATACTCCGTCACCTTCACATCTTCCGCCACTTCGCGATACAGGAATGAAGTCCGCAGCGGCGGAAATGAGCCGGGCTCAGTTCGTGCCCGGCTTCCTCACGACCTCACAGTGGAGGATGTGCAGATCCGCCGAGTATTCGGGATCAGCGGTTGGCGCGCACACATACGCACTCCCTCGGGGGTCTGATCGTCCCGGACGACGCACCAGTCCCTCCCGGGCCGTCCACAGCCGGGGTACTGCGGACCGCCCCGGTTGAACGCCATGACGCGGCTGCGAAGTCGATCCCCGCGGTGGACACGGTGGACACAGTGGTCCACCGGGCGGTTCGGCCCGGGCCGAGGGCTCGTCCTTGCCCGGCCGGCATACGGCCACCCGCACCAGTGGCTGTTCAGCCGACCTCGTTCCGCGCCACCGCCTGCCCGTGGACCACCACGTCGCCGCCGTAGAACATCCCCGTGAAGACCGGGGAGTAGGTGAGCTGGACCTCGACCTCCACCTGCTCGGCGTTCGCCGCCACGCAGTGGGTCGCGCCGATGTCGGCGCCCGTCATGTCCATCTCGCGGGCGAAGGCCTTCACGCGGGCGTCGCAGTTCTCGAAGTTGATCGGTGCCGGGCCGCCCTCGTTCTCGTAGAGGGCCTCGCGGTCGATGTCCTGGGCGGCGAAGCGGGCCGCCTGTTCCGCGATGTCGGCGGCGCGTTCCCGCTTGGAGATGGACAGGCCGCCGTCGATGACGAAGGCCGAGAGGGACAGGAAGACCAGGGTGAAGATGATGACCGCGCCGGCGCCGGAGCCGCGGTCGTCCATGCGCGTACGACGCCCGGTCCACCAGGGGCAGGTGAACGACCCTGTGCGGCCTGCCCGCAGCACGTGTCTCACGCCGACCTCCGGAACGGGTCCAGCGGAGAGCTGAAGCTCGCCGTCAGCGTCGTCGGGATGTCGAGGCCGAGCATCGCGAGCCCGCGCACCTGGCAGCTCACCTCGACCGTGAAGATGGTGTCCGGCTCGAAGCCCTGGCTCGTCTGGACGACCGACACCGGGCCCGAGCAGACGTCCGCCAGGTTCGCCTCCGCGGCCTTCTCGGCCTCGGCCATGGCGGTCGCGTGGTCCTTCTGGATCGATCCCGCGCGGGCCGCGTCCCGGGCCGCCCCGTCGAGCGCTCCGCGGCCGTCGACCAACTGCCCGAAGGCCACCAGCACCAGGATGAAGAGGATCATCACCGGCGCGAGGATCACGACCTCGACGGTGGACAGACCGCTGTCGTCCGCCTTCCGGCGGCTCCCCGGAAGGGAAGAAGAGCCGGGCATTCAGTTCCCCTCCTCCTGCACGAACCTCTCCACCGGTCCGGAGGACTGCGCATGCACCGTCAGATCCAGCCCCGGAAACACCGTGGGCACCCTCGCCGCGATCTCCACGCCCACCGTGTTCTGCTCCGGCTGCAGCATCGTCACGTCCGGGGACAGCACCAGCTGCGGGCCCAGCTGGCGGATGTAGCTGTCCACCACGTCGCGTGCCTCGCCGCGCCACGCGCCCGGCTGTTCGTCGGCCATGGAGCGGGCCTTGCGGGCTCCGGCCTGGGCCGCGGCCTGGGCCACGTGGTCCGCGAAGAAGTACAGGGCGAACTGCACGGTCGCGAAGATCATGAAGAACAGGACGGGGGTGAGCAGCACGAACTCGATCGCGGTCATGCCTGAGTCACCGCGAGTGGCCGCTCTTCCGCGTGCGGCCTCCACCCTGCGGCGTACCCGTCTGCTCACGTCTGCCGGCATCCCCGTGACCCCGTTGTCCCTTTGACTGTTCCTCGGCGATCAGGCGGTCAGCAGGTCTTGCCGGCGTCCGCGCCCTTGATGCAGTCGCCGACCTTGTTGGCGCCCTCGCTCAGCGCAGCGTTGATGATGGCGGCCACGACACCGACGATCGCCACGACGACCGCGGAGATGATGACCCACTCGACCGCGGAGGCACCCCGGTCCAGTTCTCCGGAGCGGGCACGCTCGGTGCGGGCCTGGAGGAAGGTGACGAGGAAGTCCACGGCGGGGATGCCGGTGTGGAGGTTACGTCCGTTCATGACGTCTTGTCCTTTCGAAGATCGGTTCACGGGAGGTTCTGGAGTTGTGAAGGTCGCTCACTGCAAGGCTCGTGCACGGCTCACTGCACCTGGAACACCCGCATCGCCGCCGGAAAGATCAGAAACACCAGGAACCCGGCGCACAGCAGCAGCTGCGCCACGAGCATCGACTGGGACTTCTCGCCCGCGCTGCCCTCGATCTCGGCGAGTTCGCGGTGCCGCATGGTCTCGGCGCGGGAGGCGAGGGACTCCCGGACCTTGGCGCCGTCGTCCGCGACCAGGGCGAGGGAGGCGGAGAGGTCCTTGAGTTCATCGACGCCGATCTCCTCGCCGAGCGCGCCGAGCGCCTGCCACTGGCTGACGCCGGTGATGCGCGCGTCGGCCAGGGCGTTGCGGATGCGCTGGTTGGCCCAGCCGTCGGAGACGTCTGCGGCGGCCATCAGGGCCTCGGGCAGCCCGCGTCCGCCGGCGAGGCTCATCGACACCAGGTCGAGGTACGCGCCGATCACGCGCCGCAGGTCGCGTCGCTTCTCGGCGGCGTCCCGCCGTACCTCCAGGTCGGGCAGGAAGAAGAAGACCACCGCGAACAGCAGCGCCAGCCACACCGGGATGATCGGGCTGTCGGCCAGGGCCAGCGTCCAGACGATGGCGAACAGGAACGGGCCGAAGAACAGGCCCGCCACCCCCAGCAGCACCTTCGTCGCCAGGAACTTCTCCCAGCTGCGGTCCAGGACAGCCAGGTCCGCGCGCAGCGAGCGCTGCTCCCAGCCCTGTTGGAGGTAGAACTCGGAGACCCGCAGGCCGACTTCGGCCCGCAGCGAGCCGAGGCGGCCCTTGTCCCGTTCGGCGCGGGCGGATTCGTACGCCGAGCCGCGGGCCCGCATCGCGTCGATCCGCGCGACCTGCGAGATCGCGCTGCGCTTGCTGGGCATGAGGGCGCGGACGAGGGCGTAGACGCCCAAGCCGATGACGGCGCCGACGACGAGCGGCATCGTGAGGTCCATCAGCGCGCCCCCTCTTCCTGCGGCAGCCGCTGCTGGGACTGCTGCTGCGACGGCGACCTGGGACGGACGAACTGGACGGATGCCTCGTCACGGACCAGGAAGCGTTCGGGCGTCTCGATGGTGGACAGCTTGCGCAGCCACCAGAAGCCGAGGGCGAACAGGCCGCAGACACAGGCCAGGACGAGCTGGCCGACGGCCGTGCCGTACGGCTCCACGAAGTCCCGGTTGAAGATCGACAGGCCGAGGACGAAGGCGATGGAGACCGCGACGACGATCTGCACCGAGCGGCGGGTCGACGCGCGCTGCGCCATGACGCGCTGGCGCATGTCGACCTCCTCACGGGCCGACTTGGCCAGGGCGCCGAGGACCTGGCGCAGACCGGGGCCGCGCAGCCGGGCGTTGAGGATCAGCGCCGCGACGATGATGTCGGCGGAGGCGTCGTCGATCTCGTCGGCGAGGTGCTGGAGCGCCTCGGGCAGCGGGGTGCGGGCGCGCAGGCGGTCGACGAGGGCGTCGAGATGGGGCCGCAGGACGGGGGCCGCGGCGCGGGCGGAGGCCGGGATGGCCTGCTCCAGGCCGACGGCACCGGCGATGGTGTCGCGCAGGGACTCCGTCCAGGAGGCCAGGGCCTCGACGCGGCGCATGGCGGCCCGCTCCTCGCCGGCGCCGCCGAACAGGCGGTCCCAGAAGAAGACGAGGACACCGGCCGCGATGCCGGCGACGGCCCAGCGGGTCAGGACGAGGACGACCAGGCCGACGATGGCGGCGAGCGAGCCGCGCCGGCCGGCGAAGCGGATGAGTTCGCTCGCCCGCTCGGCGGCCTTCTGCTTCTCGTGGTCGGGCTTGGCGGGCAGTCCGCGTACGGCGATGAGGAGGAGGGCGAGTCCGCCGCCGACGGCGACGCCGCTCCCGATCGAGTACAGGACGGTGGTGGAGAACAGGCCGCCCATGGAACCGAGCGAGCCGAGTGCCGCGAGAGTCGTGTTCATCGCCGGCTCACCCCCAGGTCCCGGACGGCCGGTAGCCGTGTGCCATCAGTTCCTCCAGGCAGGCTATGGGGGCGTGCGGCACGACCCGGCCGTCGGGGGCCTCCGCGAACACTTCGCTGGACAGGACGCGCCCGTCGACGCCGTTGACCTCGCGGACGGAGGTGACCATGCGCTGGAGGCGGCCGCCGTTGCCGTAGTTGTTGCGCCGCTGGATGAAGACGACGAAGTTGACCGCGCCCGCGATCAGCATCTGGCTGGCCTCGATGGGCAGCCGTTCCGTGGCCTGCAACGCGTAGGTGGAAATACGGTTGAAGACCTCGTGGGAGCTGTTGGCGTGGATCGTGGACAGCGAGCCGTCGTTGCCCTGCGACATCGCGTTGAGCATGGTGACGATCTCGTCGCCCAGAACCTCACCGACGATGACGCGGGAGGGGTTCATACGCAGCGAGCGCCGCACCAGCTCCGCCATCGAGATCGTGCCCTGGCCCTCGGAGTTGGGCAGGCGCTCCTCGAAGGCGACGACGTTGGGGTGCAGGTCGGGGAAGGTGTCGAGGCCGAGCTCCAGGGCCCGTTCGACGGTGATGAGGCGCTCGTGCGGCGGGATCTCGTTGGCGAGGGCCCGAAGGAGCGTGGTCTTACCGGCGTTGGTGGCGCCCGCGATCATGATGTTCTTGCGGGCGCGGACCGCGCAGGCCATGAAGTGGGCGACCTCGGGCGTCAGCGTGCCGTTGCCGACCAGGTCGGAGATGAACACCTTGCCCATGCGCGCCCGGCGGATGGACAGCGCCGGGCGCCTCGCCACGTCCATGACGGCCGACAGACGCGAACCGTCGGGCAGGCGCAGGTCGAGCTGCGGGTTGGCCGAGTCGAAGGGGCGCGAGGACAGACCCGAGTAGGCGCCCAGCACCTGGATGAGCTCGATGAGTTCCTCGTCGGTCTCGGCGACGGGGTCGCCCTTCACCTCGCGCCCGTCGGCGTACCCGACGAAGACCTGGTCGCAGCCGTTGATGTCGATGTTCTCGACCTCGGGGTTGTCCAGCAGCGGCTGGAGCCGGCCGACGCCGAACAGCGCGGCGTGCACGGCGGCCGCGTACTGCTCCTCGGTCTCGGCGTCCAGCGGCGTACGGCCCGCGTTGATCTCGGTGCGGGCGTACTCCTCCAGGATCTGGGCTATGACGGCACGCGCGTAGTGCCGTTCGTCCTCCGTGGACATCGGAGTGACGTTGCTGACCTGGTCCTGTCGGCGCTGCTCGGCGATGCGGTCGCCGGCGTCCTGGCGGAACCGCTTGACCAACTGGTGGTCGACAGCGGTCATGCGCCGGCCCCCGCGTGGCCCTGCATCTGGCCCGGGTGGGCGGTCTGGGCGTGGTGGGCCTGGTTCGCCTGGGCGGAAGCGGCCCAGGCCGCGCCGTACTGCTGGTAGAGGTCGGCGGCGACCTTGCGGGCCGAGCGGATCAGCAGCGACTTGTCCAGACGGCCGCGCTTACGGCCCGCCAGCTGGTCGGCGCCGGCCGGGTCGTCGGCGATGGTGCCGACCACCCGGGCGCCGGTCTGGGCGTGCAGGAGCATGTCGTTGACCTGCGAGGCGAGCTTGCCGGCCGTACCGGTGTCGGCGATCAGGACGACGCCGATCACCGGGTTGGCGAGGCTCGCGCCGCGCGGGCCGCCGTGCAGCTTGCCGGCGAGCGCGGCGGCACGGTCACGCACCCGCGCGAGCGCCTCCGGCTCGGTACGGGAGAGCAGCAGCACGAGCGAGGCGTGCGGGAACAGCTCGACGGCCGGGGTGTCCCCGCTGACGCGTCCGCAGTCGGCGATGACGTCGGCGGCGGCGTGCGGGGAGTCGGCGAGGGAGGCGAAGGCATGCCCAAGGGTCGGCCAGAGCCCCGCGAGCCCTGCGGCCTGCTCGGCGATCCCGAGCCCGACGAGCACCTCCAGTCCTCCGCTCAACGGCTGTACGTGGTCCCAGAGCTGGTCCGGCACGAGTCCGCGGCGCGCGGTCGCGGCGATGGACAGCATGCCGGTGTTGGGGTTGAGCGGTCCGCCGTGCGCGGCGGCACTGCGGTAGACGAGGTCACCGCCCGCCGGGTCCGCCTCGGCGAGCAGGACGCGCCGCGGCCAGACCGCCGAGAGCGCGACGGCCGCGGTGGTGACGCCGGGGGAACCCTTGTCGGCGGCGAGAGCGATGAGCGCCATGGGGTGGGTGCCGCCTTCTAGTTGCCGGGGACGTGCACGATGGCGACCTCGCCCGCGGCCGCCGCCGAGGCGAGCGCGGCCGCGTCGGCCTGGTCGACGAGGAGGGTGAGCGAGAGGTTGCCGGTGCTCACGGTGGCGTCACTGTTGTCCTTGACAGTGGTCACGCGCGCGTTGTCGACGAGGCCGCCGCCGGAGGACGAGGCGCCGCCCGAACCGGTGTTGTCGTCGGCGTTGTTCGAGCTTGATCCGTTGCTGCCGACGCGGTAGGCGGAGACGATGTCACCGGACCTGATGTCGGAGGGGTACTGGCCCGCCTTGAGCGAGAGGCCCACGGCGGCCTTGCCGGCGGGGAGGGAGGCCTTCTTGTCGAACATCTCACCGACGGCGAGGGTGCCCGGGTAGATCGTGGACTTGGCCTTGTACGTCTTGATGGTCCTCAGCTGCGCCCACTCGACGTAGTGGATGCCGTCGTCCTTGGCGACCATCACGGGGGTCACGTCGCTGTCCGTGAGGGACTCGCCGGCCTGGACCTCCCTCTTGACCTTGACTACCTCGATCCGCTCGCCGACCTGGAGCACGAGCATCGTCGCCCCCAGCGCACCCGCCAGGATCAGCAGCACCGCGAGCGCGGCCAGTGCCGGTTTGCGCTCGCGAGGCGGTGTGGGAAGCCGGTCACCGACCGACGGCTGAGCCGGAGCGGCGGAACGACCGGCGCCCGCCCCCGTACGCTCTTGGATCTTCACGCAACCGCTCCCCGTACACCCAAGAATAAGTCTGTCAATTTGCTTTCAAATTCGGACACTTCACCCGCGTCCCCCGCACGAAGAAGTACGGGACTGGCCGGACTTACCCGCCCGACCTGGGCGAATAGCCAGCGCTGGGGGTGAGTGTCAAGCCATCGCACCGTATCAGCCGCACATAAGCCCCTCAAGGCGCGTCCGAACTCAGGGAACGCACCACCCGCGCCGTTACCCGTCTGCAACTTCAGGCAGACAGAGGCCCGTTCAGGCAAGGGGCCGAAATATCAGGTCAGCTGTGCTGTAGCGAACCCGCCGTGACAGCGGGTGCGCACCCGCCCTGGGGCGGTCAACACCTCCCGGCCATCAGGCCTGCACGATTCACTCACAAGGCGCGCGCTCCGGGCGACGTCACTCAGAACGGGGACCGGACAGTGGGTTCAGTAGAGTGCGGCGGCGACCTCATCTCGGTCACCAGCCCCCTGGAGGAGTCCCCCGTGAAGCGCGTCACCCTGGCAGCCGTCTCCCTCTTGGCCTTGGCCTCCGCGCTGACCGCCTGCTCGGGCAGCGAGGACGCGCCCGCCAGTTCGCCGTCGGCGCCGAAGGCCAAGCCGGTCACTCCGGCGCAGCGGCTGGCGAAGGTCATGGTGACGAAGGACGAACTGCCCGGCTACAACGTGTCCAAGGCAGAAGCCCAGTACGCCTTCGCCAAGTCCACGGACGAGGTCACGGTCGACAAGCCCGGCTGCACCCCGCTGGTCTACGCGATGAACCAACTCCCGCTCGGAGAACCGCAGGCCGACCTCACGCACAATGCCGGGGCAGGTTACGGCAAGGAGATCACGTCCATCACTCTCGCCTCGTACGAGCCGGCGGCCAAGGCCGAGTCGGCGTTGGCCGGTTTGGCGAAGGCCGTGTCCGAGTGCGGCGACGGTTTCACGGCCAAGGCGGACAAGAACACCTCGGCCTACGACTCGGTCACCGCCGAGAAGGGCATGACGACTGGTGCTGTCGCCTTCCGGTCCACGATGACGTTCCGGGGTGTCACCCACACTCTGCGCACCGAAGCCGTCCGCCACGGCGACGTGCTCGCCGTCTACTTCTCGGCGAACGGCTTCGCCATCGCCGACAGCACCCGGCCCAGCGACGCCAAGATGCCCGCGAACGTGGTGAAGACGCAGAACGCGAAGCTGGGCTGAAGCCGCCGGCACGAGTCCTCGGCTACCAGTACCAGTCCCTACGGCCACCGCCCGGGCGGCCGACGGCGACGGCCCGAGCGCCGGGCAGCGCATCGCGAGCGCGTTGCGCACCTCCCCCGTCTACGTCGACGACGCCTACACCGATGCCGTACCACCATCCCGGCAGCGGCAGTTGGCGGACCGGATCCGCAGCGCGGGCCTGCCCATCAAGGTCGTTCTCATCCCGCTCACCAAGGGCGACGCGTTCGACGGCGACTCCGAGGTGCTGGCGGGAATCGTCCGTGACCGGTTCCCGGACCAGCGCGAACTCATCGTCATCACGACGGACAGCGACTTCCCCGACTCCCTGGAGGGCTACGAGTGGCCCACCGACACCCACCAGGCGCGTGACGCCGTGGCCGCCACCGGATTCCTGGACGAGATGCGGAACGCGGGGCTGGCGGACCTGACCGCGAAGGCAGTGGACCTGGTGGCGGAGGGCAAGGGCCGGCAGCGGTACGAGGAGGCGATGAAGGAGCTGGACGGCTCGGCAGCACCCGATGCGCAGGCCTCCGGGTCACCGGCGTCCGAGTCTTCTTCGGACGGCACCGGGTGGTGGCTCTGGCCGCTCATCGCCGTGCCCGCCCTGGCCCTGACCGCCCTCGCGACCCGCGCCCTGGCTCGTCCCCGCAGGACACCCTCGGCCATCCCTCAGCTCGTGTTCGCTACGGCCCGGGCGGCCGACGAGGCGAGGCTGCGGCGCCGGGCCGAGGCGGAGGTGCTGGCACTCGGCGAGGCGACCCAGGCCGCCGACGCCGCCACGACACCTGATCTCCAGCGCGCCCTCGACGCCTACGCCGCCGCCGGCACGGTCCTCGACGAGGCCCGGGGGCTGTCGGACCTGGCGGGCGTCCTGGCCCTGGCGCAGGAGGGCCGCGACGCCCTCGCCGGCTCCCCCGGCCTCCCCCTGTGCTTCTTCAACCCCCTGCACGGCCGCGCCACCCTCCGCACCGGCTGGCGCCAACTCGGCCGACGGACCGGCTCGACGTGGCGGTGTGCCAGGACTGCGCGGACGCGCTGCAGGCCCGCAGGGCGCCCGAGGTGCTCACCGACACGGACGAGGACGGCCGTACCGTGCCCTACTTCGAGCTGCCGGCCGGGCAGAGCGTGTGGGCGGCGACGGGGTACGGCTCGCTGATTTCGCCTCTGGACGGTTTCGATACCCATCGGCTGAAGGTCCGCTGATCAGCCAATCGGTCGGCGCGACAACGGATGGTCCCATGCGGCGCCGGCGCCGACTCAAGCCCACAGGCTATTTCGCGTGACATCCGTGAAGCTCCCTTCACGGTCGCAACCACCGGCGCTCAGCAAAAGCTCCCCTGGCCTACCCATTGAGGAAGGGGTACTCCACTTGTGCGCCCGCTCAGCGCTCCGCGACGAATGAGCCCATGCCCCGGGTGGTGACGATCAGTCCCTCTTCCCGCAAGGCCGCGGTGGCCTTACGAACAGTCTCGCGTGCAACTCCGAACTCCTGCTCCAGCCTCACCTCGGAGATCAAGCCTCGCACCGGGTACTCGCCACTGGCGATGCGCTGCCGAACCACTTCGGCGATCTGCTGCCACTTGGGCCTGGTGGGGTCAAATTCGAACACAGGTGAACTGTACGTACGACCCTCCATTGAGCCATAGAAGCCCCTCTCAGCTCATATGGGTAGACAGGCATGTACAGGCAGCCTTACGGTTTCTCACGACAGACCCCGGCGACGGATGCTGGCCGTCCCGGGGCATGGCCAACGCTGCAAGGAGCGTCGACATGCTGGACCTTATCGTCCGTACCCTCTCGTGGGCACTGAGCCTGTGCACCCCACAGCCTCGCGGCCGTCACCGTCTCGGCTCACTGCCACCCTTGCGCATCGTCCCGACTCCGCCCCCGCCCCCGCGCTTCACCGAACGCCTCGACGGCAACGCTTCCCGCCTCGTCTGCCCTTACGTCCTGACCCCCACCGAGCTTCACCGCCAACGCGAACGCCGCCACGCCGCTTATCTGGCCACCCTCGGCATCGACACAGGCCCCAAGCGCATCCACGGCGTACGAGTCCCCGCGGCCACCCGATGACGCGCCCGGCCCTCCGTATGTGCGCCCGCTGCCAGCGCAACACGGACGAACCCGTCCTGGTCCACCAGGTCCACGCCCCCACAGGCCCCGGCTTCAACGTGTACGCCTGCCCGGACTGCGCCACGCACTATCCACCCCCGACAGACCCCCTCGAAATCCCGGCTTCGCCCCACGACCGCTCCCGTCTCACCCTCCGCGTCTACAAAATCGATGCAGAGGGCACGGTGACCGATGACCGTGGCGAAGTCGAGATCCTGGCCGACGGACACACCGACCCGGTCCCATTCATGTCGGCGTATCCTCCGTGCGCTTGCCCGAGATGCAGGACACCGCACTAGCGAATCAAGACACCTCAGCACCAACGGCCCCGGACGCCGCACACTGTGGCATCCGGGGCCACCCCCTGCTTGGGCACGATCAGGACACAACCAGGTTCCCCAGAGCCCCATACAGCCCGGATTGCCCCTGTTCCCGCGGAAGTTCGCTCTGGTGAAACCGAGAACCTCACCGATACCGTCAGTGCTCTTGACTGAACTTCTGTCTCACGGGGAGTCACTGTGAAGCGCCGCCCTTTGCCCCTTACTGTCGCGCTCGCTGCGTCCACAGGCCTACTGCTCACCGCGTGCGGCAGCAGTGACGCCGGCTCGAAGGACAACGACAAGATCGCGGGCTCCGACACCGGATCCCAGGAGGCGACTTCAAGCCCAAGCCCTTCGGACTCCGCCGAGCGACCCGACATCAAGCTGACCGGCGGCGTGGAAGACGTCTTCGAGAGCTGGAAGACGGGCAACGCCACGGAGGACGCGGTGCTGGCGGACGCCGCACGAGCACAGACCGCCATCAACGACGCCATCCTCAAGGGCAAGACGGACACCCCCGGCCTCACCTTCTACTACCAAGGCGAGGCCCTCACTACGTCCGTGAAGTGGGTCCAGAAGTGGGTGGACGCCGGACTGACGTACACGGGCACCACTCGGTACTACAACCCCAAGATCGAGTTGTTCAACGACACGTCAGCAGGAGTTTCCTTCTGCGCCGATGAGACCAAGGCGTACAACAAGGACCGAAAGTCAGGAAAGGTCGACAGGTCCCCGGCCTCGGACGATTCCTACGTGCTGTACAACACTCGCTTGGAGAAGAACAAGCAGGGTGTGTGGCAGACGACCAGCGGGACGTCCGTGCGCGGGAGCAAAGGATGCGTCCAGTGACCAAGGTCGGTTCCACTGCCGCAGTGGGTACGCTCGTGATCGCCTGCACACTTCTGACGCCCAGTGCAGCATTCGCCAAGGATCCCGGCGGGTCTCAGTTCGACGTCTCAGGGAGTAACGAGACGGACGGTGGTCAGACTCTCGAGTCGCGCATCGTCTTCCGTGGATCTACCGGTGGCACTGGAGCCAAGGGAACCGGGCAGTTCACGCCCGTCGGCGACTGGACTCCACCGGCTTGCTGGTACGAGCCGAAGTGGACTCCCGCCGAATTCTCCAAGGAATTCCAGAAGGAATGGGACATCCCGCACGCCAGTGGTGTGGGAGAAGCCTATAACTTGTCCAAGGAATACTACATCAACGGGGAACCGTACAAGGACTTCAATAAGTCCGAAACGGGCAAGGGCATGTGGTGGGACGCGGTTCGGGACAAGAGCCGAGAGGAATCGGGGGACCCGGCTGCCTTTGCTTGCGACACGAAGACATTCTGGGTCGAGAACGGCGAGACTCCTACGGTGGAGAACGCCGTGACCCCGAAGATTCTCGCCGACCTCGCCTATAGCCGGATCAAAGTGCCCGACACCGAGGTGACCCTCGCCCCGGCGAACACCACCAAGGTCAACCTTCCCACTTGGGCCTGGCTCGACCGGGCCAAGTTCCAGGACGTCTCAGTCACCGCCTCACTCGACGTCGGCGGCGTGAACCTCCAGGCCACAACCACCGCCAAGCCCATCTCGCTCAAGCTGGAGCCAGGAACGCCGGATGCCGAGGCCTACCCTTCCTCCGGCGAGTGCACCTTTAACGACGACGGTTCGATCGGTGAACCATACGCAAAGGGAAAAGCTGACCAGACCCCTCCTTGCGGAATCAGGTACCTGCGCTCTTCCGGCGACGGCGCGTTCAAACTGCGAGCGACCATCACGTGGGAAGTGTCCTGGATCGGGACAGGCGGCGCTGGCGGGAGCCTCCCCAACGGGACCTTCGGAACCGAGCAGAACGTAACCGTCCAGGAGATCCAAGCCGTCAACCGCTGAGAGCCAAGCTCCAGCAGAACCACACCAGCCCGGCCGGAGAACCAAGCATGGGGAACGACTCAGATCTCAAGGTGAACGTCGACCTTCTTGTGGAGTCGGAGTCCCGGCTCCGAAAAATCAAGAAGGAGTTCAAGAACCTGGGCAACCATCGGTGACCGCCGCGATCAACGCGGGTGGACTCAACCTCCAAGCCACCACCACCGCCAGGCCTGTCGCCCTCAAGCTCGACCCGGCGACATTAGGGACGTCGGAAGACACACGCTGTCCGAAAGTGCCGGGATCGAGCTGCCGAAGGACGCGCTGTACTGAGCGTGCGTCCGCTCAGGCCGGGACGTACTCCCTGTACCACCTGCTCTGCCGCACGCCGCCCCAAGTGCCCATCACGACCACGGCACCGAGGAAGACCGCGAGGAGCCCGGCGTTCGAGCTGCGCTGCGCCTCGGTGGTCGGGCTGGCGACGCCTGCGGGGTCGTACCGGATGCGCAGTTCGTCCCCGCCTCCACCCAATTTCTGCACCCCTCGCCTTCCGAGAGCGAGGCAGAAATCTCACGGCCACCGACCGTCCGCAGGTCACAGCAGTTAGTCTTGGCGTCGTCCTTGCGCACAACCACAGCGTCGGCCCACTCGCCCCAGTGCGCCAGGGCAATCTGATCACCGGCCCCGTTACCGAACTTGCCCAGCGCCACTCCTGCGACAACGGGAACGACGAGCTGCCAGGCGACCTTCCGCTGCCTAGGCAGAACCCTGCGCAACAGCAGAAGCGGCGCGAGAACCGATGCCAGCGGCAGCACGATCCAGGCGAGAAACAGAGCCACCAAGCGCAGCGGCACCCACAGCGGCACGACGGGGCCAAGCCAGGCGAGCCCCACACGTCGGCTCGCCACCAACCCCCGGTCCATCCCGCCCGGCCCGAACCACACCCTCAGCCGTGGTTGATGCCACTTGCCCGGTTCACGGCCTGAGCCTCCTTGACCGTCACATCCTGCTCGAACGTGGACAACCCGTCGGGCAGACCCGGCTGCTGTGGCGGCCCGTCCGGATCGGCCGAGTCAGTCCACGTCACCTCCCAGGTGATGGACGCCTTGAAGGGGTAAGTGCCGCTCCCCGAAGCCCGGAGGTACGTGACGTTGCAGCCGGCGTCCTCACTGTCGGCCGTGTAGCCGTCCTTGCCCTTGACCAGGTCGTAGGTACAGCTCTGTGGATCGGCGTCGGCGGTACCTGCGTCGACTTTGAGCGCAACAGGCGTGGCAACGGTGGTCGCGGCCAGCTGAACGCCCTTGTAATCGAGTCTGGCGGTCGTCCACACACGGTCGAGATCACCCTTGAACGCGACCCTCGTACCGAGGTTCACGAGCAGCCGGTCGGCGCGTGGTTGCAACTCCACTGGCGGGGTAGGCAACTTGGTCGAGTTGAAAGCCAACTCGGAGAGAACCTCGGGAGTCACTTTGTTCGGGTCGGGCTGCGGGTCGGCCGGAGGAACCCAGATCTCCCAGTTGTCCGTGGTGACGGGGCAGGCCTTGTCGTAGGTGTCATCGGGGAACTGAACTTGCCACCACAGGCCCTTGTCACCCCTGTGGTACTTCTCCTTCTCCCTCTTCTTCGCGTAGTCCTCCGCCGGGCTTCCCCCCGGTGCGCCGCCATACGCGCCCTTGATGAACTTCTCGTACTCCTCCGGCGTGTACATGGGCTCGTACCAACACACTGGGGGCTCCCAGTTGGCATCCGAGGAGGTGGCGGTGGCCGTGGAGCCGTTCGATGCGAGGGTGCTCTGGTTAATGCGGATATGGGCTCCGATGGAGCCGCTGCCGGATTCGGCGCCTGAGTCGGTGTCGGGCTGCCCGGAACCAGTGCTGGGTTGAGACGCCATCCGCTTATCGATCACGGGGTTGGTCTGGTCGAACAGGGTTCCTGATCGGGTGATCGCGCGAGAGTCTGCGCATGACAGCAGGGCCTCTTGGTAGCTCGGGGGTGCGAACCAAAACCAAGCGCCAAGAG